>NZ_SMSC01000020.1:0-98742 GCF_004359955.1 Candidatus Thiosymbion oneisti | reverse complement strand
CGAAAAGACTTTTGCGACACCCTCCCGGAGGCAGAGGGAGTGAGATGCGCAGATTGTTCCGTGTGGAAGTATATATGACCGGATCATTTTCCCATACTCACATCCGGCTTGGCCTGTCCCGAGGCCAATCACTGCGGTCTCATTGCAGCCGGGTGAGTCTATTTTATCCCCGGATTACGCAGATTCTCACGGATTGTTTCATTCTTAATCTGCGAAAATCTGCGCAATCTGTGGATTAACAAGCAATGTTGAGGTTCCTCCATTACCCCAACTACGCTGCTGGCGACTGGCGACTGGCGCCGAAATACGTTTGACAGAAGACAACCGAGTTTTTTACTATGGATAGCTTGTTGTCGGAGGGGTTCCCGAGTGGTCAAAGGGATCAGACTGTAAATCTGACGGCTCAGCCTTCGGAGGTTCGAATCCTCCCCCCTCCACCAGCGTCGATTGGGGATGGCGGGTCAGGGTGGATCGCTGCCCGGCGGTTTGTTAAGCGGGTGTAGTTCAACGGTAGAACCTCAGCCTTCCAAGCTGATGGCGTGGGTTCGACTCCCATCACCCGCTCCAGTGAGGAAGTGTTAGAGCCTGTCTGGCTTACGCGTTCGTAGCGAGGGATCGAAGGGCAAAAGATAAGATTTTGCGCTCGATTGAGGCAATAGGGGCCGCTTTAACCTAAAGCAAGCGGGAAATCTGGCCGGCCTTCTCGATTCCGACCTGGATTCCGCACCTGGATTGCGCACCCGGATTCCACAGGGGAACAGCCGTGAGCCAGACAGGCTCTTAAGTACGCCCATGTAGCTCAGTCGGTAGAGCACACCCTTGGTAAGGGTGAGGTCACCGGTTCAATCCCGGTCATGGGCTCCAAATTCACCTTAGTTGTAACAAATCACGGTTGATAATAGGTCACGTGCTAAGTAGCGCACACTACGGTATTTGGTATTTTGGGGAGAGGAATCCATGTCCAAAGAGAAATTCGAACGCACCAAGCCACACGTCAACGTCGGGACGATTGGGCACGTAGACCATGGCAAGACCACGCTGACGGCGGCGATCACCAAGGTCATGGCCGCCAAGCACGGCGGCGAGGTCAAGGCCTTCGACCAGATCGACAACGCCCCGGAAGAGCGCGAGCGCGGCATCACCATCGCCACCGCCCACGTCGAGTACGAGAGCGACGCCCGTCACTATGCCCATGTGGACTGTCCGGGCCACGCCGACTACGTGAAGAACATGATCACCGGCGCGGCCCAGATGGACGGAGCGGTGTTGGTCGTCTCCGCCGCCGACGGCCCCATGCCCCAGACCCGCGAGCACATCCTGCTGGCGCGCCAGGTCGGGGTGCCCTACATCGTCGTCTACCTGAACAAGGCCGACATGGTAGACGACGAAGAGCTCTTGGAACTGGTCGAGATGGAAGTCCGCGAGCTCTTGGACAGCTATGAATTTCCCGGCGACGACACCCCCATCATCACCGGCTCGGCGCTGAAAGCGCTGGAAGGCGAGGCCAGCGCGCAAGGCACCCAATCCATCGAGCAGCTCATCGCCGCCATGGACAGCTACATCCCGGAGCCCGAGCGCGACATCGACCAGCCCTACCTGATGCCCATCGAAGACGTCTTCTCCATCTCCGGTCGGGGCACGGTCGTGACCGGCCGGGTCGAGCGCGGCGTGATCAAGGTTGGCGAAGAAGTCGAAATCGTCGGCATCAAAGAGACCACCAAGACCACCTGCACCGGGGTTGAGATGTTCCGCAAGCTGCTGGATCAAGGGCAGGCCGGCGACAACGTCGGCGTCTTACTGCGGGGCACCAAGCGCGACGAAGTCGAGCGCGGTCAGGTCCTGGCCAAGCCGGGGACCATTACCCCCCACACCCACTTCGAGGGTGAGGTGTACGTGCTGAGCAAGGACGAAGGCGGTCGTCACACCCCCTTCTTCAACGGCTATCGTCCCCAGTTCTACTTTCGGACCACCGACGTGACCGGCGCGTGCGAGCTGCCGGAAGGCATCGAGATGGTGATGCCGGGTGACAATGTGAAGATGACGGTCAAGCTGATTGCGCCGATCGCCATGGAAGAGGGGCTGCGGTTTGCGGTGCGCGAGGGTGGACGCACGGTCGGGGCCGGGGTGGTCGCCAAGGTCATCGAGTAGGATGTGGTGAGCCGGCGGGCAGGGATGGGATGCCCGCGGCGAATCGCATCGATAGAGTACGTAGGGCGGGAAAGCGCAGTGCATCCCGCCTTTAATCGTTGATTTCCAGGCCAGTAGCTCAATTGGCAGAGCAGCGGTCTCCAAAACCGCAGGTTGGGGGTTCAAGTCCCTCCTGGCCTGCCATTTTTCAGCGCGCCATTTTTCAGCGCACAGGCGAAGCACCACCAGTACCCAGTTTCATCCAATTTTGCTGGTTGTCATTTGTCATCTCGACCGCAGGGAGAGAGCTTAGCGAAGCGAGAAATCCTTGTCCCGACGAAGGAGGGAGCTTGTGACTTTGTGGTTGTCTCATCGTCAAAGATCCCTCGCTACGCTCGGGATGACAGCTCCCTTCGATCGAGATGACAGAGACTGGTTTTACCGAAAATTTTGCTGAAACGGGGTACTGGCTAGATGAATGCAAAGGCGGAGGCCGGCGCCACCGGTTTGGACACGGCCAAACTGGCGGCGGCGGCTGTTTTATTGGTGGCGGGGATCTATGGCTTCTATTATTTCGCCGCCTACTCGACCCTGCTGCGGGTCGGGGGATTGCTGGCGATCAGCGCCGTTGCAGCGGCCGTGGCCTTGCAGACGGAGCAGGGGCGGCGTTTGTGGCAATTTACGGGTAATGCGCGCACCGAGGTGCGTAAGGTCGTGTGGCCGACCCGCCAAGAGACGCTGCAGACCACTTTGGTGGTGATCGTGATGGTGCTCATTCTGGGCATCGTCCTGTGGCTCTTCGACACGATTCTCATGGCGATATTGCGGTTCCTTACCGGGCAGGGAGGCTGAGGATGGCCCAACGTTGGTACGTGATCCACGCTTACTCGGGCTTCGAAGGGCAGGTGAAGCATTCCCTGGAGGAGCGTATAAAACGGGCCGGCATGGGGGAACTGTTCGGTCCCGTGCTGGTGCCAACCGAGGAGGTCGTGGAGATGCGGGGGGGCCAGCAGCGCAAGAGTGAGCGCAAGTTCTTCCCCGGTTACGTGCTGGTAAAGATGGATCTGACGGACGATACCTGGCACTTGGTCAAGAGCGTCCCGAAGGTTATCGGCTTCATCGGCGGGACTGGCGATCGGCCAACTCCGATCCCGGACCGGCAGGCCGAGGAGATCCTCCAGCGAGTGCAGGAGGGGGTGGAAAAGCCCCGACCCAAGGTGCTCTACGAGCCGGGAGAGGTGGTGCGGGTCGTCGACGGTCCCTTTACCGATCTCAATGGGGTGGTCGAAGAGGTGGATTACGAGAAGAGCCGCCTCAAAGTCTCAGTTCTCATCTTCGGACGCTCCACGCCGGTGGACCTGGAGTTTGATCAAATCGAAAAGGGCTGAGCTCGGTAAGAACAATCGGGCCAATGGCTTGGCTTCTCACGGAAGATTTAGCCGCAAATGAACGCAAATCAACGCAAATGGATCAAGGGCCATCGATGATGGCGAGCCGATTGCAACCGATCTGCGTTGATTCGCGTTTATCAGCAGCCAAGTGCAGAATCACCGAGGTTCGGATTGAGTATGGGAAAATAATCCGGTCGTTTCGATCTATCCGCAGATTCCCGCAGATTAAAAACGAAACAATCTGTGAGAATCTGTGTAATCTGCGGACAGAAAGGTAATGTGATCCTTTACGACTGATTTGCGTTGATTCGCGTTCATTTGCGGCAAAAAATAATTTCCTGCTCACGTTTCCACGCTCAGCGTGCAAAGGAACGCAATTAATAACCATCCGGCGCAGCCAAGATCCCTTGCTACGTCAGGGACGAAGCTTGCTCCCACGCTGGAGCGTAAGGCCAGAAGAAGTAACAGTTGAAATAATGCAAAAAAAGGCACTAGAGAGTCAATTTTAATTCACAATCATCTGATCTCGGTCAGGATGAGGCCTATTTCCACCTTCAGGGCTCCGAAGGTGGACGGAAAGAAAAATCAGGTTCCATGAGCTATAACAGAATTTATCAAATTAGAAGAGTTATTTACGACAGGTATTTTATGATCCTTGCGTGCATATCTCAAACAGGTTACATCTATTCTCAGATCATCCCGGTAGAAAGGCAGTCCAATGATAGTTTGGAACTTCGATGGCATTGGATCTAGGCGCGGAGGTAATGGCATATGATGGGAGGGCTTTAAAAGGCACAACATATCCCGCTTGAGTGGAGTTGACATTATTTGCCGAAGCAGCCACGAAGCCGCAGTTCGAGATAGACCAAGTTATGGTACATGTATTATGCTTAAAGAAGACTTCCACTCGCGAATTAAGACGAAAACAAAAGAAGACATCGCATCGGCAGCGAAATGTGATTGTATGGTAATGGTTTGAAAAGCGCTCTTGGTTTTGAGTGATATTCCAGCGAAAGCTGTAAGAAACCGCTAATATCATCAAAGTACAAGGCTGGGTGGCATTCAATATTAAAGAGACGACTGCTTGACATTAGTGATGAAACCGGGTTTACCGAAAATATTTTGAGAATTGATTTTCCAGAATATCTCTAAATTATTTATCATATTATTGAACGAATTTACCAGCACGGGCTATCTATTCAGAAGGGGCACTTGTATTATTTTGCTATTGCTGGCCGTAAAATTGCCACGATATTCCATCACAATTTTTATCATCGAAGGAGGCATTATGACCCTGACCATCGCATGCACTCCGGACAACTAAAATGAAAAATGAAATAATGCGAATCTGCGTAATCCGGACAGAAAAAAAGATCATAGCGACCTTGCTTTTTTGCGGCAGATTTGCGTTGATTCGCGTTGCATTGCAACAAAAAATAATTTTCAGTCTCAGCAGAGGCATCAAATCTCCGAGCGCGTAGCGATCGGAGCAGGGGAGCCGGGTATGGTGCCCGGCGTTTGCACCCACGGGAGAATAATATGGCGAAGAAGGTATCGGCTTACGTCAAGCTGCAAGTCAAGGCCGGCGAGGCCAATCCGAGCCCGCCGGTCGGTCCGGCACTCGGCCAGCACGGCGTCAACATCATGGAGTTCTGCAAGGCGTTCAACGCCAAGACACAAAGCCTCGAGAAGGGGTTACCGATCCCTGTCGTCATCACCGTCTATGCGGATCGCAGCTTCACGTTCATCACCAAGACGCCTCCTGCCTCCGTATTGCTCAAGAAGGCCGCCGGGGTTCCCAAAGGCAGTGGTACTCCGAATATGGCTAAGGTGGGAACCGTTACCCGCGCTCAACTCGAAGCGATCGCCACGACCAAGCTGCCCGATTTGACGGCCGCGGATATGGACGCAGCCGTGCGGACCATTGCCGGCAGCGCGCGCGCGATGGGCCTGAATGTGGAGGGCATGGGGTAATGGCTAAGCCGTCGAAAAGGATACGGGCGATCCGCGAGCAGATCGAATCGGGCAAGCTATACGGGGCCGAAGAGGCATTTGGGCTGCTAAAGGATTTTTCCAAGGTCAAATTTACCGAGAATATCGATGTGGCCGTCAACCTGGGTGTCGATCCACGCAAATCCGACCAGGTCGTGCGTGGCTCTACGGTGCTGCCCCATGGTATCGGCAAGCAGGTGCGGGTCGCGGTTTTTACCCA
Organism: Candidatus Thiosymbion oneisti; assembly: GCF_004359955.1. Classification (NCBI taxonomy): domain Bacteria; kingdom Pseudomonadati; phylum Pseudomonadota; class Gammaproteobacteria; order Chromatiales; family Chromatiaceae; genus Candidatus Thiosymbion; species Candidatus Thiosymbion oneisti. The sequence goes on along the minus strand of NZ_SMSC01000020.1, from coordinate 93,012 downwards.
GGGCGCGAATGTACAGGCGGCGACCGCTGCCGGTGCCGATCGGGTCGGGATGGAGGACCTTGCCGACGAGATCAAGGCCGGGAACCTGGATTTCGATGTGGTGATCGCCTCGCCGGACGCCATGCGGGTAGTCGGCCAGCTGGGTAAGATCCTGGGCCCCCGTGGCCTGATGCCGAACCCCAAGGTGGGGACCGTTACCCCCAACGTAGCGGATGCGGTGACCAACGCCAAGGCGGGTCAAGTCCGTTACCGGACCGATCGGGCCGGTATCATTCATTGTCCTTTGGGCAAAGCGGACTTCGATCCCCAGGCCCTGCGCGAGAACCTGGAGACCTTGCTGGCCAACCTGATGAAGGCCAAGCCGAGTACCGCCAAGGGCGTATATATGCGGCGGGTCACTGTCTCTTCCACCATGGGGCCGGGACTCCAGATCGATCATTCCGCGCTTTCGTTGTAGCTCTACTTTGTCACACTCAGCCTGACTTATTGCTTTGCTGGATCTTGTTATTTAAATATCTAGCAAGGCTTCGCCTCAGATCGATGAGGCGTGAATTCTTTTTAACCACAGAGGACACAAGAGCACATTCGATGTCCGCCGTCTTACTCGATGGCGTTAAACGCGATGGGGTCTTATACTCTATGCGCTCTGTGTTCTCTGTGGTGAATAAAGAGAGGTCGTAACGGCTCGTACCATGCTAGAGAGGCTTCGCTTTAAAATTGGTAAGGCGTGGATTTTTTGTGCAGCGCACAAACTTGACTCATTTGTAAAGATTCGGATCCCTCAAAGAATCCTATGGAAGGCATTCTTCAAGGTCTCCATTTATGCATATGAGGAGGGCTGATCCGTGCATGTGATGGTGAGCTATTCCAGTCAGGATGCGGAAATCGTTGAGCAATTTGCTGAGATACTACGCAAAAATGACCTTAATGTGTGGCTCGACAAGTGGGCGATCCACTTTGGTAGCGATATTGTTCAGGAAGTTGAAAAGGGTATTGATGATGCCGAATTTCTGATCCTAATGCTATCCCGCGCAAGCATCGAGTCAGGTTGGGTAGAAAAAGAATGGCGATCGAAATTTACCAAGGAATTGCAGCAGAAGAAGACAAAGGTCATTTGCGTAAAGCTTGAGGATTGCGAGATACCTACTCTGCTGGCGTCCAAGAAATACGTCGATGCAATCGGTGACCCAGAAAAAGCAGCTCACGAACTGGTTGATGATATCAAACGGCAGTTCAACTGGCAGTTAAACGCTCCATTTGTTGATATAATTAAAGACGTTGCTCATCTCATGATGTACAGAAAAGGAACACCGTTTACTGATGTAAAGCAAGAGTTTGAGGCTCTAAGCGTCAACCCTGATGAGCCCGAATTGGCATTCAAAATACTCTCTTTGTTGCTACGAAATAAGGAACTGACGTATGAACTTATATTGGAACGGACCGACCAACCGCATGAGAACGACACGCAACCACAAAATTTTGGCGACCATGTTAATCGCGTAATGCAGGCATCTTCGCAAGTACGTCGCCATGAAGTTGAATCGAAAATTAAACAGGTACAGGAGATAATCACTACAGCTGATACTTTAGCCAAGTCATTAGCGGATCTGCCTGTTGATGTTTTTAATGTCCTTTGGAATACGATTGTCAACAAATCTGCAGACGAAAATGAAGACGTCGAAAGCAACCTTGAGCTACAGCAACAAATTTCCAGGAATGGTAACAGCAATGCATAATAAGGGCAGCTTGAAAAACACGATTTTCATCAACGGAACACTTCGATATCAAATAAGTTAAAGTCTCTTGATCGGTGAAAATGGCTGTTTTCAGGGTGCCTTATGTCATTTCAACAATTCAAAGCCAACAGCTTTCCTAAATCACATTATGCAAACCGAAGAAAATATAGGTTATTATTATATTGGTTGATAGCGATTTTTATGATTTCCTGTGGGGCCAAAAATATGAAAACTTATCAAGAGAACCAAATCCAAGAACTTTATATCAAGGAGACGGCTGATGGTACTTTGATACTAACAGTGATGCCTATGCTGGAAACGCTTTATTCATGCCCTGGTGCTATTCTTAAAGAAGAAGATGATGCAATGTTGGTAGAATTAGTGCGCTGCCGCATAAATACCAAATGCCCCGTCGATGTTGTCGCAACACCGGATCCTGCGAACCCTGGTAATTACAATATAGCTCTTCCAAATACAGACAGAGCCGTTAAAATTGATTACCATTCCGGAGCCATTCAAATCTGGCCGTAGGGCTCGGAAAATGAAGCCTGTGTAGGATGCGATGAATGTCCGTCCGGGTGTAGGGATGCACCGGCAGGCGGCGAACCGTATCAATCATGACTTGTGTTCATCTGTACCTGCCTTTGTGGTTTTTCGGTGCGACTCGCTTTGATGCGGTTCGCTGCCTGCTCCTTGTCTACCGTACCTGTCCCATCCCTGGGGGATAGGTGGAACCAGCGCCGGCAGGCGTTCCTGGAGTGGTAGGCAGGCGCTCACCGCATCCTACAATACTGACCGTACAGGATTTCATCAGTAGTATTGACATTCAATAAGTCGGAGTCGGGCATGCGGGTTGAAGACAAATACCTCAATCCCTTTACGGATTTTGGTTTCAAGAAATTATTCGGTCTGGAGCCGAACAAAGATCTACTGATCGATTTTCTCAATGAACTGCTGCGTAGAGATGAAGGAGAAATCAAGGATATTACTTACCTTTCACCGGAACAACTGGGGAGAACCATAGGTGAGAGGAAGGCCGTTTTTGATATTTATTGTGAAAACGAGCAGGGTGAAAAGTTCATCGTCGAGATGCAGAAGGCAAAGCAGAATTATTTCAAGGACAGAAGCATTTACTATTCGACCTTTCCAATTCAGAGTCAAGCCCGAAAGGGGGGTTGGGATTTTGAATTGAAATCGGTTTACACCGTTGGCATACTGGATTTCGTCTTCGACGAAGACAAGGGCAGTGACCAGGTCTTTCATCATGAAGTGCAATTATTCGATAAAAGCGTACAGGCTGTTTTCTATGACAAATTGACCTATATTTATCTCGAAATGCCGAAATTCACTAAAACGATCGACGAATTGGAAACCCATTTCGACAACTGGCTTTATGTACTGAAGAATCTCGAGAATCTGACAGATAGACCCGTGAAGTTACGGGAAAATATCTTTAACAAGCTCTTTGAGCAAGCGGAAATTTCAAATTTCAACGATGACGAATATGGTGAATATGAAGAGAGCTTGAAGACCTATCGTGACCTGAAGAATTCAATTGATACGGCGAGAGAAGAGGGCGGAAGAGAAGAGAAAATCGCGATCGCCGAAAAATTGAAGCGACAAAATGTACCACCTGGGATCATTTCTCGAAGTACCGGTTTACCAATAGAAGAAATCGAGAAATTATAACTGAAACAGCTGTAAAGGATTTTTCGGGCATCCTGCTACGAGAACCGAAATTCGTCTCGCCATTCGGCAAGATGAATATTGGTTCGAGTGGCGGGGTGGCCGTCAAAGACCGCAGGTGCCTTCTCGTCGGGCAGGGAACTTTCCGGCGTCGGCTTAATGGTTCCAGCCTGCGTAGACGGTGCTCCTGAATCGGAGTGGCACGCAAGCGCTGACCGCCTCCTGATGAGGGTGCATGGGTGGACTTCCCGCATAAGGCCGGGGAACAGGCCGGGTGTCGGGTCGGCCGCCGAGAGGACCTAGGGTCTGGACCCTGGGCAAGTCAAATCGGGAGGTGACGACTATGGCGCTGAGTTTTGCCCAAAAAGAGGCGATCGTCGCCGAGGTCGCGGAAGTTGCGAAGACCGCCTATGCGGCCGTCGGGGCGGAGTATCGGGGCTTGACGGTGGAACAGCTGACCGCTTTGCGGGTCGAGGCCCGCAAGGCCGGGGTCTATGTCCGCGTGGTCAAGAACTCATTGGCTAAACGCGCGTTCGCCGGCACGGATTTCGCCTGCATGGAAGCAGGTCTCACAGGTCCGCTGCTCCTTGCCTTTTCGCAGGAGGATCCGGGGTCCGCGGCACGCTTGGCCGAGGCATTCGCCAAGGGGCACGATCGGTTCCAGGTCAAGTTGATCTCTATCGGGGGCAAGCTGCTGGATCCCTCTGAGCTGGGTACCTTGGCGAAGATGCCGACCTACGACGAGGCGATCAGTCAGCTGATGGCCGTGATGAAGGCCCCGGTCCAGAAGCTCGTGGCAACGATCAACGAGGTCCCGGGCAAGCTCGTCCGCACCCTGGCCGCGATTCGCGACAGTAAGTCAAAAGCCTAGTACAAGGGTGCCGAAGTATCGATAACATCGGGTCGATTTTTCCTTGGGAATTATTTTTGCCGCAAATGAACGCGAATTGACGCAAATCGGTCGCAATCGGCTCGTCATCATCGATGGCTGTTGATCCATTTGCGCTCATTTGCGTTTATTTGCGGCTAAATTTTCCGTAAAAATCCTGCCAGCTCAATGTTATTCGGTAGTGGTACTGCCGCTCAGATCGGTTCGGGCAACCTATCAAACGAAGAAGATTCTTGAATTCAGGAGAAATCAAATGGCTGTTTCAAAAGAAGAAATACTGGATGCCGTCGCCAACATGACCGTGATGGAGGTGGTGGAGCTGATTGGGGCGATGGAGGAGAAGTTCGGCGTGACCGCTGCCGCCGCCGTGGCCGCTGCTCCCGCCGGCGGCGGTGGTGGCGAGGCCGCGCCGGAAGAGGAGCAGACCGAGTTCGATGTGGTGCTGGCGTCCTTCGGCTCCAACAAGGTAGCCGTGATCAAGGCCGTCCGCGCCCTCACCGGCCTGGGATTGAAGGAGGCGAAAGAGGCAGTGGAAGGTGTCCCGAACACGATCAAGGAAGGGGTGTCCAAGGACGAGGCCGAAGAGGCGAAGAAGGCATTGGAAGAGGCCGGTGCGACGGTCGAAGTGAAGTAAGGCGACTGCTGTCTGAAAGGACATACTCGCGCGTAGGTAGTGGTAAATTTCAAGTGGTAGCTTAGAGTGACTCATTGACAACATGGAAGTCCTGTCAACTGTCAGGTAGGTTCCCACTTGTTTACCGATGTCGTTCTCCTTCATCCTCTATCCCTTTGTGTCTTTGTGTCTTTGTGTGATGTTTGATGAGGGTCATCATAGATGCGTTTTTTCTCACACAAAGCCACGAAGGCACAAAGGAAGGCGAAGAATGATTGAACCGCAAAAACGCGGAGAATGTTAGGCTCAGGTGACGGGAGGGATGATATGTGTAGTGTTGATGTGTGTAAGTATGCAGAAGAACTTCGTAATAGTAGTAACGAGTCTGATTTTACGTTTTCCTATGACTTGTGTTTATATCGAGCAAAGGTCTATAAATCTGGGAAGATGAAAGTTAAGAAGATATGTACTGGTGTTCCTAGTTTAATAGGTGCAGAAAATAAAGGTACTAAAGATAACCCAGGTTGGTATTATAAATTTAAAGTCGATTCTAATAATTACAAATCAGTTGAAATGTTGCTTCATCCAAAAGAATTCTCATCGAATGTAACATTCAGCAAGTCAATATTAAATAAAATCCCAATCATATTTACCGGAACTAAGGGTGACTTTGAGTTATTTATTAGAAGTGAAATGGAAGGTTTCGATTTTAGTGGCTATCATTAATTCCATATACGGTATTCAATTTGCCACCGAATGCTCATGTACTTTGGGCGGTCAGATGGTTTATTCGTTAGGCTACCAGCCGATTGCCGTTTCCGATACGGCCGCTTGACCGTGTTTAGGGTTGGCAGGTTTTATCCATCACAAGTTGGTAGTGGTAATTAACTGATAGAGCGGTTGATAGTCCCAAAAGACTTCGGTCCACCGAGCCGCACAGCGGCCTAACCTACCCTCTACCAGTTAAAGGTTTACCACTGCCCCTTTAGATTTATAACCATGTTCGTCGAGTCGCTACAGATCATGGACTATCCGGTATGAAAAAAGACAACGCAAAGACGCAAGGTCGCCAAGACGCAAAGGGAAACAAAAATAATCTTTGCGTCATTGCGTCCTTGCGTTAAAAAGGCGCTGACACGCCGTTCCACATGCGGGAACTTATGGAATATTGAGGGGCGAAGCAACCAGTGCTGTCGGCCATGTTCCCACTTAAACATTAACCACTATCTAGCGAACCGCATCATAGAGGGAAGTCAGCATGGCCTATTCGTTCACCGAGAAAAAGCGCATTCGCAAAGATTTCGGCAAGCGTTCCGGTATCTTGGATGTACCCTTCCTGCTGGCGACCCAGATCGATTCCTATCGGGCCTTCCTGCAGGAGACTACCCCGGCGACCGAACGTGAGGACACCGGTCTGCACGCCGCCTTCAAGACGGTCTTTCCCATTGAGAGTTACTCCGGGAATGCGGTGTTGGAGTATGTGAGCTACCGCCTCGGTGAGCCGCCCTTCGAGGTACGTGAGTGCCATCTTCGCGGTGCCACCTTTGCCGCCCCGTTGCGGGTACTGCTACGCCTGGTGATCTACGACAAGGATGCCCCCGCCGGCACCAAGGCGGTCAAGGACATCAGGGAGCAGGAGGTCTACATGGGCGAGCTGCCGCTCATGACGGAGACCGGCACCTTCGTCATCAATGGTACCGAGCGGGTCATCGTCTCCCAGCTCCACCGCTCTCCGGGCGTGTTCTTCGACCACGACAAGGGCAAGACCCACTCTTCGGGTAAGCTGTTGTTCTCCGCCCGGGTGATTCCCTACCGTGGCTCCTGGCTCGATTTCGAGTTCGACCCCAAGGACCATGTCTTCGTCCGTATCGACCGCCGTCGCAAGCTGCCGGCGACTATCCTCCTGCGGGCCCTGGGCTATTCCACGGAACAGGTCCTGGAGCGCTTTTTCGATACCGACAGCTTCCATCTGAGCGCAGACGGTATCGAGCTCGACGTAGTGCCCGAGCGTCTTCGCGGTGAGACCCTGGGCTTCGATATCACCATCGGTGACCAGGTCCTGGTGGAGACCGGACGCCGGGTGACCGCGCGCCATATCCGGGAGTTGGAAAAGGCGGGAGTGAAGCGCCTTTCGGTGCCCCCCGAATTTCTGCTGGAACGCACGCTCGCGCGCACGGTAGCCGATTTAGAGACCGGAGAAGTGCTGGCGGAGGCCAACACGGAGCTGACCGAAGCCTTGCTCGAAAGCTTACGGGAAAAGCAGGTCGAACGTGTCGAGACCCTGTTCGTGAACGATCTCGACCATGGGCCCTATATCTCCGAGACCCTGCACATCGACCCGACTACCAACGAGCTGGAGGCCCAGGTCGAAATCTACCGCATGATGCGCCCAGGCGAGCCGCCCACCAAAGATGCGGCCCAAAACCTGTTTCACAACCTGTTTTTCGCCGCGGATCGCTACGACCTCTCCGCGGTGGGGCGGATGAAGTTCAATCGGCGCCTGCAGCGGGATTCCGAGGACGGGCCAGGTATCCTTTATGATGGCTGCTACTTCGCCCAGCGTGGAGACGGGCCGTCCCAGCGGCTCTATGAGAAATTCGGTGACGTTTCCGACATCATCGACGTCTTGAAGGTGCTGGTCGAGCTCCGGAACGGCCACGGTAGTGTGGACGACATCGACCACCTGGGTAATCGCCGTATCCGTTGCGTGGGCGAGATGGGGGAGAACCAATTTCGCATCGGCTTGGTGCGGGTGGAGCGGGCCGTGAAGGAGCGTCTGTCTCTGGCGGAATCCGAGGGACTCATGCCGCAGGAGTTGATTAATGCCAAGCCGATTTCGGCGGCCATCAAGGAGTTCTTCGGCTCCAGCCAGCTCTCTCAGTTTATGGATCAGAACAACCCGCTCTCCGAGGTCACCCACAAGCGCCGTGTCTCGGCCTTGGGCCCCGGCGGCCTGGCCCGGGAACGGGCCGGTTTCGAGGTCCGCGACGTGCATCCGACGCACTATGGGCGGGTGTGTCCCATCGAGACCCCGGAAGGACCAAATATCGGTCTTATCAACTCCCTGGCGGTGTACGCGCGAACCAACCAGTACGGCTTCTTGGAGACGCCTTATCGCAGGGTAAACGGCGGCCGGATCACCGATGAAATCGATTATCTATCCGCCATCGAGGAAGGCAACTATGTCATCGCGCAGGCCAATGCGTCCCTCGACGATCAGGGGCAGCTTACGGATGCGCTGGTTTCCTGCCGGCACCTGAACGAATTTACCCTCAAGGCCCCGGAAGAGGTCCAGTATATGGACGTCTCTCCGCGCCAGATCGTATCGGTGGCCGCCTCACTGATCCCCTTCTTGGAGCATGACGACGCCAACCGCGCCCTGATGGGTTCCAATATGCAGCGCCAGGCGGTGCCCACGCTGCGCACCGAGAAGCCCCTGGTGGGTACGGGCATGGAGTGGGTCGTGGCCAAGGACTCGGGGGTCACCGTCGTGGCCCGCCGCGGCGGCGTGGTGGAGTCCGTGGACGCGGCGCGCATCGTCGTGCGGGTCCACGACAAGGAGGCGAATAAGACCCCGCACGAACCGGGTGTGGATATCTACAATCTCACCAAATACATGCGCTCCAACCAGGATACCTGCATCAACCAACGTCCTTTGGTGTCTCCCGGCGATACCATCGAGTGTGGTGATGTGTTGGCCGATGGGCCTTCCACCGACATGGGCGAGCTGGCATTGGGCCAGAACCTGCGGGTCGCCTTCATGCCTTGGAACGGTTACAACTTCGAGGATTCCATCCTCATCTCCGAACGTGTGGTCCTGGAGGATAGGTTCACCAGCATCCACATCGAGGAGCTCACCTGTCTCGCCCGTGATACTAAGCTGGGGCCGGAAGAGATCTCCGGCGACATTCCCAACGTGGGCGAGTCGGCCCTTTCCAAGCTCGACCAGTCCGGTATCGTCTATGTAGGCGCGGAGGTGCGGGACGGCGATATTCTGGTCGGCAAGGTCACGCCCAAGGGGGAGACCCAGCTCACACCGGAAGAGAAGCTGCTGCGGGCCATCTTCGGTGAAAAGGCCTCGGATGTGAAGGATACCTCCCTGCGTTTGCCCTCAGGGCTTTCCGGCACGGTGGTGGACGTCCAGGTCTTCACGCGCGACGGAGTGGAAAAGGACGAGCGCGCGCGTCAGATCGAGGAACAGGAGCTCGAACGCGTACGCAAAGATCTGGACGATCAGCTGCGCATCATGGAGAACGATACCTTTCAACGCATAGAGAGGCTGCTGCTCGGCAAGGTGACAGACGGCGGACCCGGTAACCTCAAGGCCGGCAGCAAGATTACCAAGACCTATCTGAACGGCCTGGCGGAGCAGGACTCCAAGGAAGAGTGGCTTCAGATTCGGTTGCGCGCCGAGGGGGCGGCCAGCCAGCTCGAGGCAGTGGCGAAGCAGATCGGTCAGCAGCGCGAAGACTTCCGCGAGCGCTTTGAAGCGAAAAAGCACAAGATCATCCAGGGCGACGATCTGGCCCCCGGGGTGCTCAAAATGATCAAGGTCTATGTGGCGGTGAAGCGTCGCACCCAGCCCGGCGATAAGATGGCCGGTCGCCACGGAAACAAGGGCGTCATCTCCATGATCGTGCCGGTAGAGGATATGCCCTTCTCGGCCGACGGTGAGCCGGTGGACATCGTCCTGAACCCCCTTGGCGTGCCCTCACGCATGAATCTGGGCCAGATATTGGAGACGCACCTAGGCTGGGCCGCGCACGGCATCGGCATCAAAATCGGCGAGCTGCTGCGTGCAAAGGCCGAGGTCACCGAGCTCAGGACCTTTCTCGACCAGATCTACAACAGTAGCGGTAGACAGGAGGAGCTGGCGAACTTAAGCGACGAGGACATCCTGGTCCTGGCCCGGAATCTGACCAAGGGCGTGCCCATGGCCACGCCGGTGTTCGACGGGGCATCGGAAGAGGAGATCCTCGCCATGCTACGTCTGGCAGGCCGGGACAATAGGGATGAAGGGATTCCCATGGGCCAAACCCTACTTTATGACGGACGCACGGGTGATGCCTTCGAGCGGCCCGTTACGGTCGGACACATGTACATGCTCAAGCTCAACCATCTAGTGGACGACAAGATGCATGCCCGCTCCACCGGGCCTTACAGCCTGGTTACCCAGCAACCCCTGGGTGGCAAGGCCCAATTCGGCGGCCAACGCTTCGGCGAGATGGAGGTGTGGGCACTGGAAGCCTATGGTTCCTCCTACACCCTCCAGGAGATGCTCACTGTCAAGTCGGACGACGTGAATGGGCGTACCCGCATGTACAAGCATATCGTCGACGGCGATCATCGTATGGAGGCGGAAATGCCGGAATCGTTCAACGTGTTGGTGAAGGAGATCCGTTCGTTGGGGATCAATGTGGAGCTCGAGCAGGATTAAGGTTCGGTCGTGTTTTAAATCCACAGCCCGTAGCCCGTAGCTGGGTTAGGCGCGTGCTGAGATGTCGGCGTGTTCCGGGCAGGTTGAACGCGCCGTAACCCAGCCATGTCGAACCACAAAGGCGCAAAGGACACAAAGAAAGGTGACGGATGATTGAACCGCGGAGACACGGAGAACGCAGAAGACAGGACTACGAATCACGCGAATCGGGAACCACGAATTAACACGAATTAGGATTCGTGTTTGTTCGTTTCCATTCGTAGTTTTATCTGTTGGCTCCCACGCTCCAGAGATTGTGAAAGAATTCACCTTATCAATCTGTTAAACAGATTTCACAGTTGTTCATCGAAGATTTTGTTGAGGTTTTGAATGAAAAATAAAACGGATATCTTTATTAGCCATATTAATGAGGAGCGAGATCTCGCATTATTGTTTAAAGAGCATATTAGAAGGGACTTCCTTGCGCTGCTCTCTATCTTCGTATCTGCTGACAATGAGAGCAATCCATTAGGGACCGACTGTGTTCAAATATCAATGACGCCCTTCGTACCTCAAGCATATTTATCGTCCTTTGCAGTCCCAAATCGGTTTCTCGTCCATGGATAAATATAGAGTATGGTGCCGCTCTCATTCGTGGGGTTCATGTTGTTCCCGTATGTCATTCTGGATTAAGCCCTGAAGAATTACCTACTCCACTTAACCGCTTACAGGGTTTTTCAGCGCTCGATATCCGACGGTTAAAGGACTTGTATCAAGAGATAGCAAAATATCTCAACGTGGCATCGCCTCCAGCTGAGCCCACAGGGTTACGTAATGCGATACTGGATTTTGAGCAGCACTCTATCGCGCAAAGGCCGATAGCGAAAATGACCACAGAAATTCCTGCAGAAGAAGAAAGATATCTAGATTTTTATACTCATAAAAAGGATGGCACAACGAAGCAAACTAACCCTTTTACTGGAACAGTTGTTTGGACCATGCCGTCACGATCGGTAAAACGAATTTCGGCCAATAAGAAATATGTTGCTGGAGAACATCATGGTTTGAAACCGTTAAAAGATTGTGTGTTTTGTAGCGCAAATTACATGGAAACACCTCCTGAAAAGGCACGTATAGTAAAAGGTGATAATTCTCTTTTGCGGCGTATTGGACCGCACGAAATATTCGACACGATCGCAGAGTTTCGAAGAGTACCAAATCTCTTCGAATTAGTTTCTTTCGATTACTGGGCGAAAAACTACGATTACGAGCTTTCTCCGGATCTCGAGGAGCATAAATCTCGTTATCTATCTACAGCAACAGGTAGAGAACATGTTATCCGCATGATAGATTTGAAACTAGAACACGATGTAGTGCCAAAAGGTAAAATATGGGCTATGTCCGATGCCGAGAAAATGATTATGGCAAATGCATTTTTTGGTGGAGGGCATGAGTTAATAATACCCGAGCGTCATACGTTACTACATGATCAAACAAAGGTATTCTCTTCTGGTGACATGACTCCAGAGGAACACTATAGGTATTTTTGTTTCACCATCGACGGCATAAGGGATATTTTCGCGCACATTCGATATGCCCCTTATGTAAGTGTATTTCAGAATTGGTTACCGGAAGCAGGTACATCCGTAGAACACCTTCACAAACAATTGGTAGCCATTGATGACAGGGGGGTAGCAATTCGGCGCGAGTTAAAACAATTAAGGAGGAATAAGAACGCATACAATGATGATGCAGCAAATTTCGCTGCTTACCGCAATCTAATGTTAGCGGAGAATGATCATGCTATTGCCTTTGTTGATATAGGACATCGTTACCCTACGGTGGCGATATTCTCAAAAAGTCGAAATACAAGACCTCAGGAACATGAAGACGAAGAAGTTCGAAGTGTTAGCGATCTTGTTCATGCTTGTCATGCGGCTATAGATAGAAATATCCCGTGCAATGAGGAATGGTACTATCAGCCGAGGGATTTAAGCGACCCCATACCCTGGCACATTCTAATTAAGTGGCGGCCAAATGTTTCTGCCGGATTTGAGGGAGGAACTCGTATCTATATTAATCCGATTACTCCAGAGGATCTTCGGGATCAAATAGTCCCAAAACTATTCGAATTGAAGAACAGTAGTAAGATTTCAACATTTCCTATCGCCTTTGAGTGTTCTTGCGAAACTAACTGTCTGCGATATGTAGAAGGTTAAGGCATTAATAAATAATCTGCCTAATATGGTCTATAATCATCCTGGTGGGAATATGACGCCACCAAATGAAGATCAAGATCTCACCGGTCATTTTATTGTCCCAGCCCGCTAGTCCAAAACTATGCACTTTAGTGCAAGGCTTTAGCTGCTACACAGGTATGCTACAATTAGCTAATGAGTGATCAAAGACGCGGTAGTCATACGGTTAGCATTTTGATGGTCCATATTGTATGGGTCACTAAATATCGTTACCCAGTATTAAAGGAAATATTCAAAAACGATGCCGAGAACTTATCATTCAGGTATGTGATGCGGAAGATGTTCATATTCTGAAAGGAGTCGTAAGCAAGGATCATATACATATACATGTTGAATATCCGCCGAGGTTATCAATAAGCGATTTTGTAAAGCGGGTTAAAGGAAGGTCATCACGTCTTCTTCAAAGCGAATTCCCAGAGCTAAAAAAACGATATTGGGGAAAGCATTTTTGGGCGATAGGGTATGGTGCCTGGACAACAGGGAATGTAACGGACGAAATGGTTCAAGAATACTTGGAGCATCACCGTCACCCATCCAATATGGATACAGGAAACATTATCCTGGAATGATTTAGTCAGGCGGGCAAATTCCTCAAGGTCGAAGTCCGTAGGTTGGGGTTCGTCCCTCATCCCAACCTACACGGGCTAGCAAGACAACAGAGGTGATCTATGAATACTGACTTAATAGTGCTGTACAAGCAGTTGGATGACATGAAGCAAACGGAAGAAGGGCCGTAGGCTGGGGTGAGGAACGAACCCCAGCTCTTTATGGCTTATAGAGGAGGATAGCCTACAACGAGGACGTTGGCTTTTGATAGGTGTAAGTGAGGCGATTTAAACATCGGAGATACTAATGATAGAACTTCAACCAGATTATATTGTTGACGAGAATTTAAATAGGAGAGCAGTAATACTCCCATATTCGGAATGGGAAAACATAATCGAAGAGATAGAAGAGTTAGATGATATTAGAGCCTACGATAAAGCCAAAACTGAAGCTAATGATATTATCCCATTTGAACAAGCAGTCAAAGAAATTGAGCGTGGTATGGTTAAGTGAGTTATACTTTAAAAATCAAGAAAAATGCTCAAAAATCATTGGCAAAGATATCGCAGCTACATCAAGCGAAACTTTCGGAAAGCAGGTCGTGTCAAACTTTGAAATGTTAACCATAAACGGGAAATCCCGCGGCTTTGCCGGGGAGACAGTAAAAGTTTGACATTTCCGGGAGTCCATCTGGGACACTCCAATCGTGAGCCGGCAAGCACACGACTGAGAGGAGGTCCCGATGGACGAAGCCAAAAGCTTAAGCCACTCCAGGTGGGCGTGTAAATATCATGTGGTTTTCATCCCGAAATGTCGACGCCGGACTTTGTACGGGCAATTGCGACGGCATCTCGGAGAGGTTTTCCACGAGTTAGCTCGACAGCGAGAGAGCCAGATCGAAGCGGGGCACCTGATGCCTGACCATGTTCATATGCTGATTTCAATCCTGCCGAAGTATGCGGTGTCGCAAGTGGTTGGGTACATCAAGGGGAAAAGTGCGATCCACGTGGCGCGTGTGTATGGCGAGCGCAAGCGCAATTTTGTTGGCCAGCACTTTTGGGCGAGGGGATATTTTGTCTCGACGGTAGGTCGTGATGAGGGTGTAATCCGAGCGTATATCCGGCATCAGGAAGCGGAGGATCGGCGACTTGAGCAACTGAATCTGTGGAGCTGATTGACCGCCTTTAGGCGGTAGTCACTTGTCGGGGTCGCGTTAGCGCCCCCGAATGCCGCTTTGAGCGGCTCACAATCGAAAGCCCCCGGCTTTGCCGGGGGATGGTTACTCGCAATTGACATCGCGAGTCTCGTCAATTGCAGTTGACACATGATCGATATTATCAAGAGTGCAACCTTTGATCGGTGGCTCAAGAAACTGCGAGATCCCCGAGCGAAGGCACGCATCGAGATGCGAATCCGTCGGCTAAGCCTTGGAAATCCGGGTGATGTCAATCCCATCGGTGAGGGTCTCAGCGAGATGAGAATTGACTACGGTCCCGGTTACCGGGTGTACTACATGCAGCATGGTTCGGTTCTGGTTGTGCTCCTGTGCGGAGGGGATAAACGCACGCAACGAAGTGACATTGCTAAAGCCAAGGAACTTGCTGCGGAGTGGAAGGGTTAAGACATGGCTGAAAAATTTAGCCGCTACGATACTGCCAACTACCTGGAAACGGAAGAAGATATCCGCCTTTACTTGGAGGCGTGTCAGGAGGACGGCGACCCTACGCTTATTGCCGCGGCACTTAGCGACATCGCCCGAGCACAAAACATGAGCCAACTTGCAAAAGAATCTGGGATGACTCGTGCGGGTTTATGCCAGGCACTTTCCCCCGGAGGCAACCCGAGCTTTGCGACTGTTTCAAAGGTGGCAAAGGCACTTGGGCTCAAGATCACTATTCATCCGGCATAGCAATCAGGCAACGTACCAAATTGCAGCATAACCTGCAGAATAAGATCTCTGAACAGGAGAACCCAGATATGGCCGAAATATCAGTCAAAGAGTTTTTGCGAAGGAAAGGGGCCAGGCTCAATTAATCTCGAAATCCTGATCCAAATAAAGGAAACGAGGCGTCTCTTGAGCAGTGGAAGATTTATCAATCATTGCCGGACGAAGAGGCGGAGAAGCACCACGAAATCCGCGTGATAGATGAAGAGGGTGAGGACTATCTCTATCCATCCGACTGTTTTTCGCCTGTCCATCTGGAAGATTCTGTCGCAAAATCATACATAATGCAGAATTCGACAGGCAGAAATAGGGCATAACAAGCGTACTCGCTCCTTTTCCCTGAGCACCTCAACCCCGGACCATCTATGCCGGAGGAACGAAATTGAAAGACCTTCTACAGATTTTGAAGCAGCAGGGTCAAGCCCTGGAGTTCGATGCCATCAAAATCGGTCTGGCTGCCCCGGACATGATCCGCTCCTGGTCTTTCGGTGAAGTCAAAAAACCCGAGACCATCAATTATCGGACCTTCAAGCCCGAGCGTGACGGGCTGTTCTGCGCCAAGATCTTCGGTCCCATCAATGATTACGAGTGCCTGTGCGGAAAGTACAAGCGTCTCAAGCACCGTGGCGTCGTATGCGAAAAGTGCGGTGTGGAGGTTACGCTGGCGAAGGTGCGCCGCGAGCGCATGGGACATATCGATCTCGCCAGCCCCGTGGCCCACATCTGGTTCCTCAAGTCCCTGCCCTCGCGGATCGGTTTGCTGTTGGACATGACCCTGCGCGATATCGAGCGCATCCTCTACTTCGAGTCTTTCGTGGTCGTGGATCCGGGTCTGGTCCAGACTCTGGAACGCGGGCAGTTGCTCACCGACGAGCAGTACCTGGAGGCCCTCGAGGAGAACGGCGACGAGTTCGATGCCCGGATGGGAGCGGAGGCCGTCTACGAGTTACTGCGTACCATCGATTTGCCGGCGGAGATCCGCCGGATGCGCGAGGACATCGAAGTCACCAACTCCGAAACCAAGATCAAGAAGCTGACCAAGCGTCTCAAGCTGATGGAGTCCCTGCAGGAATCGGGCAATCGTCCGGAGTGGATGGTCCTCACCGTGCTGCCGGTGTTGCCGCCGGAGCTCCGGCCCCTGGTCCCACTCGACGGCGGGCGCTTCGCCACTTCCGATCTCAACGATCTGTACCGGCGCGTGATCAATCGCAACAACCGGCTCAAGCGGCTGTTGGACCTGGTAGCCCCCGATATCATCGTGCGCAACGAGAAGCGCATGTTGCAGGAAGCGGTGGACGCCCTGCTGGATAACGGACGGCGCGGACGTGCCATTACCGGTACCAACCGGCGCCCGCTCAAGTCCCTGGCGGACATGATCAAGGGCAAGCAGGGGCGCTTCCGCCAAAACCTGCTCGGCAAGCGCGTGGACTATTCGGGACGCTCGGTCATCGTCGTCGGCCCCACGCTCAAGCTCCATCAATGTGGGTTACCTAAGCGCATGGCCCTGGAGCTGTTCAAGCCCTTTATCTTCAGCAAGTTGCAGCTGCGTGGTCTGGCCACCACCATCAAGGCCGCAAAAAAGATGGTCGAACGCAGTACCGGGGAGGTATGGGACATCCTCGAAGAGGTCATCCGCGAGCATCCGGTCATGCTCAACCGGGCCCCGACCCTGCACCGCCTGGGGATTCAGGCCTTCGAGCCGGTATTGATCGAGGGCAAGGCCATCCAGCTCCATCCACTGGTGTGCACTGCCTTCAATGCGGACTTCGACGGCGACCAGATGGCCGTCCATGTACCTCTATCCGTGGAGGCACAGCTGGAGGCCCGCGCCCTGATGATGGCCTCCAACAACATCCTCTCTCCGGCCAACGGTGAACCCATCATCGTGCCTTCCCAAGACGTGGTGTTGGGGCTGTACTACATGACCCGCGATCGGGTCGGTGCCCGCGGCGAGGGCAGCCGGTTCGCCGGCATCGATGAGGCCCGGCGTGCCTATGAGACGAACAACGCGGATCTGCACAGCCGCGTCAGGGTACGCATTCGGGAGGTGCTCATCGAGGACGACGGCACCCGGCGCGAGGTCGTTTCCATCAAGGAGACGGTACTGGGCCGGGCCCTGGTATTCGAGATCGTGCCTGACGGCCTGCCCTTCGACCTGGTCGACCAGGCCCTGGGCAAGAAGGCGATTTCGCGGTTGATCAACCGCTGCTATCGGGTATTGGGGCTGAAGCAGACCGTGATCTTTGCCGACCAGCTCATGTACCTGGGCTTCCGCATGGCTACCCGGGCGGGCATCTCCATCAGCCTCGACGACATGGTGGTCCCGGGGAAGAAGGCGGACATCCTGGCCGCCGCCGAAGGGCTGGTGAAGGAGATCGAAATCCAGTATGCCTCGGGATATGTAACCAATGGCGAGCGCTACAACAAGGTAGTGGACATCTGGTCTCATACCAACGATCAAGTGGCGAAGGCCATGATGAACAAGCTCGGCGGCGAGCTGGCTCACGCCGATTCCGCGTTCGAGGCGCAACGCCTGATAGGTCTATACCGCCAAGGGGTAATCAGCGTCGTCGACGAGGCCGATCGGGCCATCGTTCAACGCCTGTTCAACGCGCTCCAGTCACAGGTCAAGCAGGCCGCAAATAGGCTGGACGCGGGGGAGATTGGGATCGAGACTTTTCGCAAACAGGTAGTCTCCACGCTGGCCGACTATCGGACGCAGATCCGGGACCTGGTGGAAATCGACGCCATTCGGGCGGAAAACCTGAAGCGATCCGTGAAGGGAATGCTCGCTGCACCCGAGACCCAGATCATGCAAGAGCGCAAGCAGGACTCCTTCAACTCTATCTATATGATGGCGGACTCCGGAGCCCGCGGCTCCGCGGCGCAGATCCGGCAGCTCGCCGGTATGCGCGGCTTGATGGCCAAGCCGGACGGTTCCATTATCGAGACGCCGATCACCGCCAACTTCCGTGAAGGGTTGAACGTCATCCAGTACTTCATTTCCACCCATGGTGCCCGCAAGGGTTTGGCGGATACGGCCCTGAAGACCGCCAACTCCGGCTATCTCACGCGGCGCCTGGTAGACATCGCCCAAGACATGGTGGTGCTGGAAGAGGACTGCGGGACCGAGGAAGGTCTACTGATGACGCCCATCATCGAGGGTGGCGACGTGGTCGAAGAGCTGCGAGAGCGGATCCTTGGGCGCGTTACTGCGGTTGATCTCTACCGGCCTTTGACGGACGATTTGATCTGCCCCGCGGGGACCCTGTTCGACGAGGGGTGGGTCGATACGCTGGAGGCTATGGGCATCGATCAGGTGCAGGTGCGCTCCCCCATTACCTGTAAGGCCCACACCGGGGTCTGTGCCCAATGCTACGGCCGTGATCTGGCCCGTGGACACCGGGTGAACCTCGGTGAGGCAGTGGGTGTCATCGCCGCCCAGTCCATCGGTGAACCCGGAACCCAGCTGACCATGCGCACCTTCCACATCGGTGGTGCAGCCTCGCGGGCCGTGGCGGTCAACAGTATCGAGATCAAATCCGCCGGCACCGTGCATCTCCACAATATCAAGACAGTGCAGCACCACAGCGGCAACCTGGTGGCCGTGTCGCGGTCCGGTGAGCTGACGGTAGCTGACGATATGGGATTGGAGAAGGAACGCTATAAGGTCCCCTATGGCGCGACCCTTAAGGTCGGTGACGGTGACACTGCGCAGGGCGGCCAAGTGGTGGCGAGCTGGGATCCCCATACCCACCCGGTCATCACCGAGATGGCAGGACGTCTAAGGTTCGAGGACTTCATCGACGGCGTCACCGTGCAAAGTGAGACGGACGAGGTGACGGGACTCACTTCGTTGGTGGTCATCGACCCGAAGCAACGCCCGGCGCAAGGCAAAGACCTGCGGCCCATGATCAAGCTGCTCGACGAGCATGACCAGGCGCTCAATCTTGCCGGTACCGAAATACCCGCCCGCTACTTCCTGCCTGCGGGTGCCATCGTCAGCGTTGCCGACAACGCCGAGGTAGGTGTGGGTGATGTCTTGGCGCGTATCCCCCAGGAGTCGAGCAAGACGCGCGATATCACCGGTGGTTTGCCGCGGGTAGCGGACCTGTTCGAGGCCCGCAAACCCAAGGAGCAGGCCCTGCTCGCCGAGGCCTCGGGAACCATCAGTTTCGGCAAGGATACCAAGGGTAAACAACGGCTCATCATCACCACCGATGAGGGTGAGGTATTGGAAGAGCTGATCCCCAAGTGGCGCCACGTCAATGTCTTCGAGGGCGAACATGTGGAAAAGGGCGAGGTGATCTCCGATGGTGAGCTCAACCCGCATGACATTCTGCGCCTCAAGGGGGTGACGGCCCTGGCCGAGTATTTGATCAAGGAGATTCAAGACGTCTACCGGCTGCAGGGCGTTAAGATCAACGACAAGCATATCGAGGTCATCATTCGTCAGATGCTGCGCAAGGTGGAGATCATCGATTCCGGTGACACCAGGCTGCTGCGTGGGGAGCAGGCCGAACGCGCGACGGTGTCGGCCGAGAACGCCCGGATGGACGCCGAAGGCAAGCAGCCGGCCCGCCATCAGCCGTTGCTGCTCGGCATCACCAAAGCCTCGTTGGCTACCGAGTCCTTTATCTCCGCGGCCTCGTTCCAGGAGACCACACGGGTCCTCACCGAGGCGGCCGTGCGTGGCTCCACCGACCATCTCACGGGTCTCAAGGAAAACGTCATCGTGGGCCGTCTGATCCCGGCCGGGACCGGACTTGCCTATCACAACGAGCGTCGCAGCCGGCGCCAGGTGGAGCGTGAGCTGGAGGCCGAAGCTCGAGGCAAGGTGGAAATGGCCGCCGAGGATATCGAACAGGCCCTCAAGCAGGAATTGAATACCTCTGAGATAGGGTAAGATGGCAGGGCTTGGAGCCTGTCTGGCTTACGCGTTCGTACTCGATTCCGCAGTAGAACAGTCGTAAGTCAGACAGGCTCTTAAAGTTGATTGTCTCCAAAAACTTCAGTCCGCCGTAGGCGGATCGAGGTACAAACCTCCATCTTCCAGATGGATTATCTTCGGTCGGCGGTTGAGTCCGCCGAGGGCCACTTTAGTGGCCCAACCTACCAGCTTCAGCTGGTAGTGGTTGAGTCCCGGAGCGAATTCCCCGGGTGCGATTGGTCGCGTTCAGAAAGACATGGGGTCCTATGCGTGGTGGAGAGGTAGCGAGGTAATCGATGGCAGGTCACAGTAAATGGGCCAACATCAAGCACCGTAAGGCGGCCCAGGATAAGAAGCGAGGCAAGATCTGGACCAAACTGATCCGGGAAGTCACGGTCGCAGCCCGCGAGGAGGGAGGGGACCCGGATACAAATCCGAGACTACGTCTGGCGGTGGACAAGGCATTCGGCGCCAACATGCCCAAGGATACCCTAGACCGCGCCATCAAGCGTGGCGCCGGCGGAGGCGAGGGAGAAAACTACGACGAGATCCGCTATGAGGGTTATGGTCCGGGCGGCATCGCGGTCATGGTCGACTGTATGACCGATAATCGCAATCGCACTGCTGCGGAGATTCGTCACGGCTTCGCCAAGCATGGTGGTAACCTGGGTACGGATGGCTCGGTATCCTACCTGTTCGCCAAGCAGGGTATCATCAGCCTTCCACCCGGCACCGACGAAGATACCGTCATGGAGATTGCGCTGGAGTCCGGTGCGGAAGACGTGGTAGTCAACGATGATGGCTCCCTGGATGTGATCATGACACCGGAGGATTTTGCCACCGTCAAGCAGGCCCTGACCGGCGCGGGCTTCGACACCGAAGCCGCTGAGGTGACCTTCAATGTCGCTACCCGGATCGAGCTCGACCGGGAAACGGCCGAAAAGCTACTCAAGCTGGTGGATACCTTGGAGGACCTGGACGACGTGCAGTACGTCTACCACAGTGCGGACATCCCCGACGAGGTCATGGCGGCTTTGGACACCTGACCGATTGCAAGGATTTTCTACCCATCCACGGGCTTGGCACCAAAGCTCGGCGAGTCCCAACCACCCAGGAAAACGATCGTGTCCACAAGCCTGACTTTCGAGTATCCGTTGAATGAAAGGATCCGTACCTTCCTGCGCCTTGAGTACCTGCTCGAAAAGGTCGCCCATTTCCTCCCCCAGGAGGACCCCTGGATGTCGCGGGTGGCGGTTGAAGGGATTCTCGACATCCTCACCATCACCACCCGGGGAGACATCAAGACCGAGCTGCTGAAAGAGCTGGAGCGAAACACGAATGCACTGAACCGCATGCAGCGCGAGCCCGAAGTGGATCCGAAGACCCTGGAAAAGACGCTCGATGATCTACGTAAGGCCATATCCGATCTCCACAAATCGAGTGGGCAAATCGGGCAATCTCTACGCCAGGACGGCTTCCTTAAGAGCATTGCCAAACGCAGCAGCATACCCGGCGGCACCTGCAGCTTCGATATACCCCAATACCACTACTGGCTGAGGCAGCCGTTGAAGTTGCGTCAGCAACAGTTAAACGACTGGATGCAGAGCTTGCAACCGGCGAGCAACGGCATCACCTTGGCGCTCTCTTTGGCGCGCACCAGCGCCGAACCGCGCGAGGTGACCGCCACCGGCGGCTTTTATCAAGAAGCCTTGAATATCCAGGCCCCGGCCCAGTTAGTGCGCGTCACCCTAAAAGACGGCAGCCATCTCTTTCCCGAAATCAGCGGCCACAAGAATCGCTTCAGTATCCGCTTTATGAGCGTTAAAGAGACAGGGCGACCTACCTCCTGGCAAAAAGATACGACCTTTACCCTTACCTGTTGTGTCTTTTAAACCTGTTGACATTTAACTCTAACCGACTGTTTTCACGTATTAAATAGCCGCAACATCCCACTGGTCCGCACAGCGGACCCTACAATCAATCAAGGCTCTTTATGGATTCCGGACTGGTCGAAGAGGACGACAGTCGGTAGCACGATGACCGATGACGGAACAGGCAGTCTTTTCTCAATAACCCCCCCCGCCGCGCTGCACGTGAACACCCCTCCCAAGACAGTTGCCTGCCCCAATTGCGGCAAGCCGGTCCCCTGGGTTCCCGAATCCAAGTGGCGACCCTTCTGCAACGAGCGTTGCCGGTTGATCGACCTTGGCGAGTGGTTCGGTGAGGGCCACCGCCTCTCCGAGCCTGTTGAAGATGGCTATGCTTCGCCGATACGCGAAGAGAACGACGGTTCTCATCATTCGTAGGGTGTGGTGAGCCATAGCGAACCGGAGCGGTGCAGCGGAAACTTTGGAGTACGGCGGTAACCTCACCCCGGTACCGACTGGAATCCGCAGTGTCCGACCTAACCGCGAAGTCATTATGGATACCCGCCCAGTCGCTTTTGACGGCGAGGTCCCAAGCAAAAGCGTGCGGCTAGGGGAAAACGCCGTCGCCGTGGCGCGTGGGGGACCCAGCGCCCAGGTTCCCGGCAAATGCTGCCGGTATTTCTCACCGCTGGGACTTGATCCGGCTGCACCGCTTTGCCGGTGCACTCCAGCAGTTTGAATCCGTAAGATACGAGATTTTGCACCGATACGCGGTGAAAACGGATAATCGAGAGAATGCGAAAACAGAAACTCTAGTAATCGTTTAGCCTCATCTGTCATTCCGGCAGGATTGTTGAATCCAGGTGCCATAGATGGCAAAACAGTGGGGTCTGAATAATTGGTAACCTGAGGTATTAGAGAATGCGCTTACGCACTACATTGTTTTGACTTTTGCGGGTTGGCCTATTGGCTGGTCCTGCATCTGCTCCGATTGTTTTGCCCGCAGGACGCGGACGGTAATCTGTGGTTCGAATTGCTACAGAAACGGCCATCGGGTAATCCATGTCTTCGCACCAAAAAAGATACGCAGCTGATCAAACTGAGAAAGAGACAAAAGGATCAAATCGAACTGACCGAACGCATACGGACGACCTGAGTCATGCCGGGCGGAGAACTCCCCGTGGTAATGCCAAAAGCCGACTCGGATGACATTGTCGACATGAATTTTCAACTCGGTAGTGATATAGTGTTGATTCTGGCGATACCATAGCGAGATTGGTAAAGAAACGAGTTGGATCTGTCGGCATTGGGAATTTGTCCCTCAGTCTATTTAGTAGTCTTGCTATGGATGCAGCCCGCTGTTGTGGGCCATTATAGTGGGTTGCTAGCTCTTCAGCGATAAGCCCAACGAGCTTAATACACGAGTTGCTTTGGTAGAATATACGACAAACATAAATAATAGTTAACGATGTATTACCATAGAAAGATATGGTTGATACCTTGGTTCAAAAAATAAGGATATAGACCAGAAGCTAGCCTTTTTTATGATTCTCACGAAAATACCATTAAAAAAATAATAATATGGAAAATGTGCGACTAAACTCTGAATCAATCCGGGAACAAATACCTTTTATGCATATGAATCGAATTACCTTCCGTGGGCTTTGGTAGATAATTTCGATTTGAAGTATCGATTACTCTTTGGCTTCATTGAGACTTCCTGGTTTTGAGCTGTATCATTTTACGATCCCATTGCATTTATACTGGTTAATAGTATATGTTTAGCTCCTCCACCCCTACCATCTTGGTGGTCCTTCACCAATAGTAACCACAATATTTTGCAGGGTCAGAGGAGCCAACCGTATACCCCTTTATAAAAAATTTCAGTTTCTAAACGGGGCGATACCTTTGAAGAAGGCGTGCTTCGTCAACGGTACATCTGAATAATCAATGGCTCAGGGCCTGTGGAGGAGCTGAGACGATGAAAGCCAGATCTTCGGGTTGCCTACCTGGTGCTTATGCTGCTAGTCAGCATTCCAGCTGGGGCACTGGAGCCCGTTGGCCCTGTCGAGGCAATGCCTCCATTACTCCGCATTGGTGAGCCAGTTGTTAACCGCGGAAGATCTGGCTGGTGCCCCTCAACCGAAAGCACAGCTGATCTCCTTTGAGGCCGGTGATCATTCCCTGGCGGAAAATACCGCCCACGAGACATTGGAATTGGCGAGCTGAGACCTCGGTTCGGAGCTACACCAACTAACCATTCTCGCGCTGAATAACCTCGCCGGTTCATATTACACACAAGGCCGATATAAAGAGACTGAAAAGTTCTTTGTGCGTCCTGAGACCTGGTAGCGGGTGCTGGGCGAAGACCACCCCTGATATCTTTGCAAAGCCTCAATCACTGGCGGATTGTATCGAACCCAGGGCCGCTACAAGAGCCGAACCACTCCTTCTGCATGCCCGTGAGGCCTCGCGGTGAGCGGATATCAGTGGAGGACCACTACCAAACCCTCTAGCATCAACAATCTTGCTACCCTTGCATCAGAGGCGCAAGGCCGCTATAAAGAGGTCGAACCACTACACGGTGAACGTGCCCAAAGCCAGTGAGCGAGCGTTGGGTCGATCATCTCCAAACCCCTCGGTAGTGTCAACCTCACCGATCTGTATCGAGCCCAAGGCCACTATGAGAAGGCTGAACCGGGCTTCTATCTCCGCGCCTTCGCGCCCGCTAAGAACAGGTACTGGGCAAAGATCATCCCTTACACCCTTATTGCCGTCAACAACCTTTGCTGGGTTGTGGGCGAGACGCAAGGCCAATATGTAAAGGCCGGAACCGCTCTATATACGCGCCCTTGAGATCCAGGAACGGGTGCTGGGCAAAACCACCCCAACATCCTCATTTCCATCAATAACCTCGCTGCGCTGTATCAGACGCAGGGCTGTTACGGCGAGGCCGGAGCCAAGCGATTTAATGCACCTTTGCAGGAGTTTAACGAGCGAATTTTGGGCCAGGATCAATCTCTGATACCCCTTAGCAGTACAAATAACCTTGCCGGATTGTAATTTCGCGCAAGGTCGCTATGACACGGCCGAGCCTCTTATCTGCGTGCTTTGGAGGCCAACGAGCGGATACTGGGTGAGGAGCACCCCAACTCCCCTTTATATGGTACCAACCCTTGCCATGCTAAAATTCATACACTGGCCGTTATAGTGAAGCTGAGCTAATTTCGTACGTGCCTGAAGTTTAACGAGAGCGGGTATTGGGCCAGGATCACCCCATAACCCCTTTGTCAGCGCCAACAACCTCGCTCGGTTGTATTACGCAATAAAGACCGCTATAATAAAGCCGAACCACTCTTTGTGCGCATTATTAAGGCCCAGAGTTGATACTGGGTCGGGATCACCCCCCGATACCCCTTTGTTAGCGTCAGCAACCTCGCCGGCCTGTATGATAATAAGGCCAATATGACAAGGCTGGCCGCTGCTTGCATCTTGCCCTCAAGGGCCGCGAGGAGCGGGTATTGTTGATAAATATCACCCTGACAATTCTCATACCTCGGCCGCCAATCTTTTAGCCTACACATTAATCAATCTCGGCAGCGAGACCAGGCGCGTGAGAGCTGCGTCGCCTGACAAGGGTCTGCGTGGCTTCGTCGGCAGCCAGCTCTCGATTACGCTCAGCGATGCGCCGCCGCTGGCCAGAGACCGAATCCAAATTCCAACACCTAAGTTCAGTTCGCCCTCCCGGTATCCGCAACCGGATACCTTGCGGTTGGCCGCCGATGTGTTAATAATTTGCGCTGGAAGCGATTAAGGCCGAGGAGACCGAGGCACTGATTGCCCGGTTTGTCCGGCTCCAGCTGAGATCTCGCGATGGCGGTCGCCGGGCGAACTGGAGCAGATACCGAGCCAACTCTTGAGCTGGTTGATGAACTCGCTTCGGTGCCGGATAAGGAGGCCATCGCTAGTGCCCCGTGAGGCGGTCGAACGCCGCGAGGTGGAGCTGCTACCGGGCTGAGCCGAGTAATGTGGAGCAGCGGGCAAGGCGTGATGTCGGATTGAAACAGGTAATGATCCGGTTCACCTGGGTCGGCCCTGCTCTCCTTACGCGCATTCCGGCCGGTAGATTTCGCGACCGGTAGTTCCTGTAAACTCACTGGCTTGCCCTCTTGATCCTGCGGACCGGAGATGGACCCGATCTTGCTCGCTGATCTCGGCCCAACGAGCCCATGGTCAAGACTCCAACGCGCCCTACGGAAACTGTCAGCAAATGTCGACTCCATAAATCTGGCTGCTTTCACTCCGCAGTTCCAAGCAGTGTTTCTCCAACCGATGGCAGGGAGTTGGCCCGCAAGTCCTACCTAAATGCTCTTTGCAGCCGGATGCTTATTTCGGCCAAATACGACTGGACTTACATCGCCCCGGATGGCGTGCTGGATCTGGTTGCCTTCGCGCGCCTGGATACTCCCCGGATATGCCATTGATCGAGCGCCAGGTTGCAATCGGATCTTCAGACCGGACGCGACCTTATTGAATTTGGCTCGGATTTGGCCTCCGCCGCCAAGCGGGCATGTTTGTCTACGGGCGATGTGGACTACGCCGCTTCGGCTCCTGAGCCGTGTCCTCCTTTATCCGCAGCTAAGCAGCCGGGAGGCCCATCCGTAGCAAGCGGAGGGTGGACGAAGGCCAGATATTGACTGGAGACAACGCCTGCGTAGTGAGAGATGCCAGTTTCGTCCGCCTCAAGTATACTGGTCACGAGGTAAGGGCCATTAAGCAATTCCCATTGATTCCGGATTAATGGCAAGGCCGAGATTTGGCAGAGCCGAGGATGCCTCGGAGACTCGACTCAAATCCCCTGCTCTCAAATCCTCCGTCTCCCGCCGCATATTGCACCTGGCTACCCACGGCTTCTTTCTCGGTAAGGACAAGCCCAGCGAGCGACCCCCCGACCTTCTTGCCGGTTTGGTACGTGGCTGGTGCCAATGACGGCTGTACGGTAAGCTGATTCCGGCTATGAGATGGCATCCCTTTATGCCCTGGAGGTGCAGGACCTTGAACCTAGCGGGTACCGGAGTTGGTCACCCTCCTCATTTGATACCGGTCGCGGTGAGGTGGGACACTGGAGGTCTATGGTCTGGTGCGCCTTTCGCATCTAAAAGCCTTAGCCGTAACTCATGACTTCGGAAGCTGAATGATCTCGGGCCACCGGTTTCATGAAGGATTTCTACGCAAAAGCGGTTCGAGGACTGACGCCACCCGGCGGAAATCCTGCGAGAGATCCAACTGGCCTTGATCAGGGCTGAGGATTCCAAACGCAGCCGTCCGAAATACTAAAACTCTGGTCCTGATCGAGGGGTTTGTGGCGTAGGGGCTGCGGACTGATTCGGTTGTCTTTGTTGCGCCGCGGTACCAACTTCGTGTCGAAACTAGGGTCGCTGACATCGGGTGGTGGGATGGGCAAAAAACGAGCTCCCGGGCAAGTTGGCTCCAAGGCCGCGGGTCATTCCACGCAGATTTCTGAACCCTGATAGTCTGGGAGGATGCACTTGGCGAAGCGTGCCCATCGCCATTTGATGGGCACGCGGCGTCTGATTTGTCTCCCGACAAGAGGCCGCGGTTCGAGGAGCCCTGCGCGATGACCAGCGCTCGAGGCCAACTGGATGGACAGACTTCGCTTTGCCCATCCTGCGGCTATTCCACGACCAAAAGGCTTCGTTTGAGCCGAATTTTCCTATAGGAAAATCCACCTTCCCTACTCAGCAAGAGTCGGACTGAATTGTCGGACTCCAATTGTAGGGTGCCCTGAGATCGGTCAGTCGAGATCCCGCATTAACGCGGTGCGCGTAGCCTCATTGACGCTTACCGCCTGGCGGTAATGCGAATGATCGATGCCGACCGCTAGGTCCGTTCCGGCCTTCAAGGCGGCGATCATCTCCGGCGTCAGTTCGAAGCGCAGAAAGTGCACCGACGAGGTTTTGGTCTCGTCCGCGCGTTCCAGGTCTTCATCGGCGATGGCAAAGACCTTCTCTTGGCCGATGACCTGTACCCAGACCCGGTCCTCGATCCCGATGAGTTTACCGAGTTCCGCCCGGCGTTCCTGGGCGTCCGGGTACTCCATCATGAAGGTCGCCTTCCAATTGTTGCCGTCGGGAATCAGCGGGTTGTAGGCCGCCAGCTCGTCGGCGATGCCTTCCGGCTCGAAGATACGTTCGATACGCAACATTTCCTGGATCTGGTATTGAATGGTCAGCCGATCCTCGAAGTAAAGCGTCGCGTATGTACCGACGTGGATCTTTCGGTCCCGCTTGTGCGCCATAATCTTGGCCCGGAAGTCGCCGCGTAGCTTGGCGTAGGCCTCCAGACCGTAGAGATCTTCAGGTGTCAGATAGTTCATCATCCGCTTCGCTTTAGTTAGGGCCTGTTGAAATTTGATATTGCCGGCTCCCAGGCTCCAGCGCCAACAAGCGACCAGGTAAGCCGACCCAAGCCAACCCATGTCGGCACAGAGGGGCACGATCCGCCGGAGCGGACAAGACAGCGTTCCCACCTGTCTGCGTGCAGGGACGCACAGGCAGGCGTTGGAGCCTGGGAACGAGCGCAGGATAATAGGCAAAATGTACTGAAATGATGGACTAGTCCCCGCCGTAATCCACCCTCACAGCACCCCTGAGCGGTTGTATCTCTCGGTTTTTCCAGATCGGTTTCGGTAGCGGCTGCAACAACTTCACTCGGCCCAATGAGGGCGTGACCAGATGCCCTGGCAGGGTCTGCAAATAATAGGCGACCACTTCCGTAGCATCCACGATACCGGCGTCTTTGTCTCTCAACACCTTGATTTCCAATGCGGGGTGCCGGTTGATTTGTGACGGTTCATCCACATACCAATAGCCGGCTACCCTATACATCTTCTCATGATCCATCAATTCGCCATTGACTCGAATCCGTGATGTCCGCAAACCGAATTCATTGTAAGGGTCCAAGGCATAGGTGAGCCCGGAAAAAGCCGGTAGCCAACCGCCGCCCCAAGCGCCGACCCATTGACTCAATACTGCCTGTGCGGAGCGTTCCAGCTGCAATTTCAGGTCATCGCCGGATATCAAACCACAAGCGATTTGTGGTCCGATGGGGATATAATGATAAATATCCTCGAGCCTGATCGGCCCAGGCGCAATATGGGTTCCATAGCGAAAACCACGGATAACACCCACATCCGCCTGACAGGCGGCTCTGAATGCATCGGTCAGGAAGTTGTGCGAGGTGCCTTCGATAACCGCCGGGGCCCGTTCGGCGTCCGAAAAATTGGAACGATGCAACGGAATCCGGGTGTGCCCGATAATGATATCGACGGGCGTTCGCAGGACTGCCCCATTGATGGGGTTGACATGGGGTTTAAAACCCTCTCCTTTTATGAACGGCCTCCGAATCGCGTCGATCTTTGCCGCTATCTTCGGGTGAGGGACATTATTGTCGACACTGATGCGATGGGCCTGCCATTGCCAATCCGTTATTTTCTTGTCCTCTACCCTAACCGTAAGCTCACCCACCAAGGTTCCATCCTGTCCTTCTTCTACCAGTATGGTACCGGTTTCGGCCACCAGCGCCTGGTAGGTCTCTTCGTGCATATCGGAGGACAACACGATGTCCACGCCCGGAAAGGTCTCCACCAATGCCAAGTTATTCGCCAGACCGCGTTCGGACAGCAATACGACCAAATCGACCTGTTCCTGGTTCCTCAACAGATCAATGGCGTTCGGCAATTCATCCTGCCCGGTCGTCAGATAAAACCCCTCCATGACCATGGGGCTCAACGCCTTGGGACCACGTTCTGCCGTCAATCCGATCAGGCCGACCTTGACATCGCCGACCTGGTAGATCAGATAAGGCGGTAATACCCTTTGCCCGGCCTTATCGGCATAGGGGGTTGCCGGAAATTCATACAGGGTCGCGTAATAGAGATTCGCCGCAACGGCATGCCAATTGGCTTTGGGCGTTTCGCCCGCAAACAAGCGAATGAAATGGTCCGTACCATAAAGAAAATCCCAATTGCCCGGCGCGAAGGCATCTATCTTGAACTCGTTCAATATCTCGATCAGCGCCTCGCCACGTGAGAATAAGGCCTCCGCCGATCCTTGGATCGTATCGCCGGTATTGATCAACAGGCTATTCGGGTGTGCCCGCCTGATCTTACTGATCTGATCGTAGACATAGGCCAAACCCCCGACCATTTTTCCATGATCGCTCGCGGCGTCCCGCAGCTGCGGACGAGGTACCAAATGACCGTGGAGATCCCCGATGTGGATCAGGGTGACCTGTCCGTCACCCGCAGCGAGTCTCAGTGGTGAACAACAGGCAACAGCCAAACAGACCCAATAAGGGCACCTTGAAAATTTTAAGGTAGCCATGTGGGATAAGGAGACCCCGCTATCTTTGTGCGCGTAACTGCATAAACATGAAGGCGCTCGGAAACCTGGGTGCGGCGTTCCCCACGCATCCCGGCGACGGTATTGTTCCTGGCCCGCAGCGCCGGTGCTCGGGAGACAGGTGCGTGCGGCAAGTGGCCGACATCCTCTCAGTGCAGAACCTCGTCGAGACGGCTGGCGGTGAGGACCCGCTCGGACCACTCCAACAGGGTCTGCTCGCTGGCCTGCTCGATACGGCGCTGTACCGCGTCGGGTAAGGTGCCGAATTTCAGGCGTAGCTGGCGTTCCAATACCAAGGCTTCGCCTTGGTGCTTGCCCTGCTGTATGCCTTGCTGCATGCCTTGCTGCATACCCTGCTGTATGCCTTGCTGCATACCCTGCTGTATGCCTTGCTGCATACCCTGCTGTATGCCTTGCCGCATACCCTGCTGCATGCCTTGTTGTATGCCCTGCTGCATGCCCTGTTCGTGGAAGCGTTCGGCAAATCGGCTCATGGTCTGCGCCTCGTCGGGATAGTCACGCTGATATTCGGCCCGCTCATTATCATCAAGCGCTGCGTAGATGTCGATGAAGTCCAGATACTTGAGTTGCTTCTCGGGATCGGGTTCCAGCTCAATCAGTCCCCGAACCGCTTGGGCATAGACTTCGACCTTGCGCCGCGCGGGGTACTGCATGTTGGGCAGGTTCAGCCGTACTACCAGGTTATCGCTGTGGCGGTAGTCCTCATAGGACAGCTCACCGAGGGCACAGCTCAGGTAGCGGAAATCGAGGTAGGTGTCCTGATCTCCGCTCAGGCGCAGGCGTTGGGCCACACCTTTCGCTTGGCGCAGGAAGATGACGACCGGGACCACACGGTCGGTCTTCATCAGCTCGGCCAGATCCAGACAGTAGTGGGCCAGGCGGTGGATGGAGAAGCGGCGGGCGTCGCTCTCTTCTTCGAGCACGAACAGGAGGGCCTCGCGTCGTCCGTCGGGCCACTCTACCCGTAGCGGCACATCGAGCTCCCGAAAGCGTTCGCCGAGGCGTTCTTGGAACTGCTCTTGGCGAACGGGTGTAATGTGCACCCGTTCGTCGATCTTCGCGGCCTCGGCGGCGGCGAAAAAGGCCAACGCTTGACGGGAATAGTCGAGGAGGAGGTTTTTGAAGTTCTGGTCGTGGGACATGATCCTATCCAGGGAAAAAACGAGGTTTGGATTGTTACTTAGAGGCCGTCTAAAAACTAACATACTGATTTTAAAGCGGTAGGCTGGGCCGAAGGACGAGACCCGGCAAGTCAGGCTAGCCCGTCAAAGCTGGGTTTCGTTCCTCAACCCAGCCTACCGTCTACTATGCCTTTTTAGACAGCCTCTTAGAGATCCTCACAGGCGACCCGATTCAGGGCCTGACATAGCTCCAACCTAAGGTCTGTTTTTCGACCAGTTCCACGATGCCGGAAGGCACATAACGTACCTGCTCCAACATATCGGCGGGTCTCAATTTCGCCCTGCGCATCGAGTTCTCACTCACGATAATCCGCACGCCCTCCGTCGTCACCTCCTTGACCTTATCGGCGATGGGAATCGGCGCGTAATACTTGAGCGTCTGCACCCCCGCACCATAAACCACGATTTCGACATCGACATTTTCCGGGCCGAAGGCCGCGAGTGCACTCCGGGCATTGTTCAGGGCCGTATTGAGCTTGTCGACGCTGTCTTCACTGACTTGTAACAACAAGCGATACTTCAGTTGCTCAGCGGCCAAGGTAGTCACTGATATACACAATAAAAGAGCAGCGACAATCAACCTAATTTTTTCCATTTCGAGCCTCTCTCATACCCTGTGTGGTACAACTACCCTGTGTGGCAATGCCATTAAGTTAAGTCTTGTAGGTCGGGTTAGGCGCGTCTTTCGGTGGTGAGGGATGCAAACGCTTTCGAACGCGCCCTAGCCCGACATTCGATGGTGGGTACCTGTTTGCTCCGTAGAAGATGCGGATTCAATCGAAGCCGGCGGCGTACAGCGGCGCCATCCGCGAATTCGAGAGACCGCATTGTCGGGTTACGGCGCGTTTGGCCTCGCTGGCACATACCGGCCTTGAAAGGCGCGCCTAACCCGACCTACCACGACCAGCGGCCGGCAGCTAACTTAATGGCATTACCCTGTGTGGTACAACAAGTGATCATCACCGATCACTTCCGGCAACCGACTGCCTCGAATCACCGTATCCAGCTTATGATTCCCCAACCAAAGGAATAAATCCCCACCTGCCTCGCGGCGTTTGAGCGCCTCATGGATCAAGACCTCCAGTGCTGACTCGTCCATGTTTTGGATCTGTTCACAGATCATAACCAAGGACCCTTGGCGTCCACCTCGGGTATTCAAATCCACGAGAAACTTCTCCAGGCCGTTCACCGAGCCGAAGAACAGGCTGCCGGAGACCTTCAATACCGTTGCCCGTTCCACCCCCGCGGGCCGGTACTGCTTGGCTTTCAGTCCGAACAGTAGCTCAATCTCGGGAACGGAAACGCTCCTCAAATAGGCCACAATGGATAAAAAGACCCCCAAAAAGACACCATCCGCCAGATTGCCGTACAGGGCCGTTATCAGGGTAACTACAAAGATGATTCTCGCCTCGCTGCGTATCGCCAGTAACCGTTTGATGTCTTTCAGCTTGATCAAATTGACGGCCACGATGAACAAGACCCCCGCCATGACCGGCATGGGTAAGCGCGCAATCAAAGGGCTCGCACCGAATACCAGGAGCGCCAGTGCCAATGCCGAGACAATACCCGCCAGGGGGGTCAAAGCGCCTGCTTCCAAATTGGCCGCGCTGCGATTGAATGAGCCGCAGGCCGGAAAGCAGGACAAAAAGCTGCCGGCGATATTGGATAGGCCCTGACTTGCGACCTCCTTGTTATTATCGATCAGTTGCCCGGTCTTGGTCGCCAGGCCCCGAGCAATAATAGTCGATTGAATCAATCCCATTAAGGCAATACTGAACCCCGCCGACATCAGCCCCTCTGCGGCCTCCGCGAAATTACCGGGACTGAAATCCGGGTGTGAAAAAGGGGCAACGCTCAATGACAGATGGCCCAGTCTATCGATGGCCGTGGTCGCCGAGCCGAACAGCAGATCCAGTGTTTCCGCCATCAGGGTTCCCACCAGGATGGCAACAATATGATGGGGCCATGTGGGCCGATAGCGTCTCGAGAGCACACTGGCTAGAATCGTCGTAACCCCTACGGTCACGGCATAGCCGTTGATGAGATGTGCACTGAAAAATAACCGATACAGGGTGTAATCGATGTCCTCGGGGACATTCATGATGATACCCATGAAATCGCCCGACTGACGTAAGATAATGGTGATCCCGACGGCGGTAATCAAAGCGATCAGAACCGTTTCGGAAAAATAGTTGAAGACAGCGCCTAATTTAAACACCGCAAATAGGAGCTGGATCACGCCCACGATACAACTCAAGGTAATGGCATACATAATGTAATCGGGCGTGCTCAATGAAGCATAAGGCGCGAGCGCCGTGGCGATCATAATCGCCAACGCCGTATTGGGGCCCGATAGCGCCTGCCAGGAAGAGCCGAACAGGGACGCGATGATCACCGGAAAGATAGAGGTGTATAGCCCGTATTCAGGTGGCATACCCGCCAATGTCGCCAAGGCAACGGCCTGGGGTAGAATCAGCACACCGGCAATGATGCCGGCAATCAGATCGTTCTTGATGACCGCGCGGTTTAATAACCCGAACCAGGCCGTACAATTGAACAAGGAGAAAAAGGCACCCACTTACCAACCCCCGCCCGGCTTGGGTCCCAACGCATTCAAGAACCAACCCACCCGGGGATCGAACGGACGGTAGTGGATCCACATATAATTGGCGACATCCCAGGCCTCCATATCCGTCAGAGTATAGCCGGCACCCAGCGGCATATTGGCCTTGATGTAGCGCGCTGCCCTTCTGATCTTATTCATACCCGCTCCACGATTGAATGAATCCCCCCCCCATAAGGGCGGAAACATATAGCCCACGCCGTTTTTGTGTTTCTGACCCTTGCCGTCTTCGCCATGACACATGGCACACCGGGTTTTATAAACGATTTCGCCATTGATATGAGAAGGGGAACGGGTTCGGCTGATGGGTGCAAGGCCGCGGCCGGGCAACTCGACCCCGATCGGTACATCCTTGGACAACCAATGCATGTAGGTCACCAAGGCCTCCATCTCCGGGGCGTCCAAGGTCGGGGCAATGCCGTCCAAGCTGTATCGAAAACAATCCTGAATCCGTTCCTGAATGGTGATTACCTCTCGATTTTTGGAGCGATACTGCGGATACATCCCATAGGCCGCCCATAGGGGCATGGCATAGGGCTGACGACCCTCCGATAGATGGCAACTGCTGCAATTCAAACCATTACCGACGAAGCGCCGACCATGCACTTGGGTATTGACGAAGATCTCACGCCCCCAGCGCACCATATCGCCATATTTGTCGTCCGGAATATCCTCTACCTTCGGTGGAACATAGTACTCGCCGGGATTGACGACCGGCACTGCGATCAATTCGGTGGGCAAGCTGACGCGCGGCTCGACCAGGCTGGGGCGGACCTCCAAAGGATCGATTTCTTGCGCCGTGATGGCCGTGATGAGAGACGCATTGATTACTGTGAATAGATAATATAGCTTGAACCGAGGCATTATTGATTTACCTCATAGGACATATTATCGAAGTAGGCAGCGATGGTTTTTTTATCGCCATCGGTCAACAGGTTGGATATATTTTTCATGATCGCTAGATTGTCATTATCGCGTTCACCGCGCTGCCACTTGTTGATCTGATTGATAATGTATTGTGGAGGTTGGCCGCTCAAGGGCGGGAAGATAGCGCCGAAGCCTTCTCCATTCGGGCCATGGCAGGCGCTACAGCGTGGCATCATATATTCCGGTTTGCCGCGCGCGGCCAGTTCCCGACCGTTTTCCAGCGTCTGAAAATCCGCCGCGACCGGCCGCGCCTTGAACGGTAACCGGGCATAGTATTCGGACAAATTGTCAATCTCCTCAGGTGTCAGTGCCTTGGCAATCGGGTTCATTATTGCATCGGATCGAATACCCGGTGAATAGACGGTGAGATCCTTATAGATACGAGGCGTCTTGGTGTAATCACGTGCGATCGCATCGACTTTTACACCGATGTCCAAGGGATTACGCGCAAAATCCCGGAGTTGTTTGCGAATGTAGTCAGGATGCAATCCGGCCAATCTGGGGTAACCGAGTCCCCGGTTGCCTTCGCCTGATCCACCATGGCAACCCGTGCAGGCCGGAATATCTTCGCGACCCTGTTGTGCCAATTGTTCGCCCATCTCTACGGCAGTCTCGAAGGAGGCACTCCGGTGGGACTGAAGATAAACCAGCAGCAACATCCCCAATCCACTGATCACAAGGGCAGAGAGGATGAAATATGATTTTTTCCACATCTCGGATTATATTGTGAATATAGTCACTTTAGCTGATCCGCGCGCCCTCAGTATTGAGGGGCTAACCCGACTTGCCGGGGAGGGATCAGCGTGTTTCCCCGACCAACCGGACCGGTCGCCCGTCCCGACAGACCGCCAGGCGTTGCAGGTCTATAGACACCCATAACCTCCGGAAGATCCTCCGGTAGTGGTAATTTAAATGGTTAGCGTAGAAGGGTTCATGATGCCCCGTTGCTTGATTGTCCCCAAAAACTTCAGTCCGCCGTAGGCGGATCGAGGTACAAACCTCCATCTTCCAGATGGATTATCTTCAGTCGGCGGTTGAGTCCGCCGAGGGCCACTTTAGTGGCCCAACCTACCAGCTTCAGCTGGTAGTGATTGAGTTGATCCCCTCTCCCCGGCCCCCCTCGCTGCGCTCGGCGCAGGCTCTCTCCCGGCGGGAAGGTGTCGCAAAAGCCCCTCTCCCGCCGGGAGAGGGGCTTTTGCGACACCCTCGGAGGGAGAGGGGGTGCTGCGTGTGACGTGCCCAACCCACTGCGAGTGGCGATGTTTCCATTTAAGCCTTAACCACTACCGATCTTCCATGCAGGCCGCTAACTCGGCCTTGTGCTCAGACGGGATCACCCGGCAGGTTTGCTGATACGGTTTCCGCCTATCTTTTTGAGTGCGCGCATGACGGTCGGTGCGGAGATGGCGTCCACTACCTTCAGGGCAACCAGCTCTGCGGCCAGTAAACGCAAGGTCCACCGGGCATGTCCGGGTGGTGGCTCGCTACTGGCGAGCTGGATCAGGCGCGCTTCTTTCTCCCCATCGAGAATCGGTGCGCGCGGGGGCCGCTCACGCTGCTTGCGCTCCAGGGCCGCCCCAAGCCCTTGCTCCACAAAGCGTTGGCGCAGTGTGAACACGGTTCGCGGGGCGCAGGAGAAGGCCTCCGCGGCTTGCGCATCGCTCCAGTTCGGTCCATCCGCATCGACCTTCAGCAGTACATTGGCATGCTTGATCTTATAGGCCGCCGCCTGGCCCTTGTTCACCAACTCGGTGAGCAGGGCGCGCTCCTCCGCGGTCAGACGCACGATGTATTTTTTGGTCATGGGATACCTCCTGATGGAATCACATCATGAGATAGCATCGATCCTGTGAGTTTGCAATGTTAGCCGAAATTGGAGTGTGTTTTCGATGCGGCTATTGGTTGAATTGTGGGTCGTGCGGATTGCTCGGTGCACCGATGAAAAACGAAACCAGCTTTGACAATCTGCGTAATCTGTGGATAAAGGTCTCTTGACCGAGACGTTCAACCGCATGGAAATATGACAGAGTATAAGCATGTCGAAGAAATACCCGATCATCGCCGTAACCGGCTCGTCCGGTGCCGGAACCACCACGGTGAAGGATGCATTGGAGCATATTTTCCGGCGGGTCGGCGCCCGCGCGGCGACCATCCAAGGCGACAGTTTTCACCGCTTCGACCGGCAGCAGATGAAGGAGGAGCTCGAGAAGGCCAAGACGGAGGGCCGCAACCTGAGCCACTTCGGACCTGAGGCCAACCTGTTCGAGAAGCAATCCGAGCTGTTCCGCCGCTATGGGGAGTCCGGCAGGGGGGAGCGCCGTTACTATATCCATGACGAGGAAGAAGCCGCACTCTTCGGGCAGGAGCCGGGCACCTTTACGCCTTGGGAGCCGATCCCGCCGGATACGGATCTGCTCTTCTACGAGGGGTTGCACGGTGGTGTGGTCACCGACGACATCGATATGGCCAAGGAGGTGGATCTGCTGATCGGGGTGTGTCCGACCATCAACCTCGAGTGGGTGCAGAAGATCAAACGCGACATGGCAGAAAGGGGCTACCGACAGGAGGTGGTGTTGGAGACGATCCACCGTCGTATGCATGACTATATGCACTACATCGTGCCCCAGTTCTCCGCGACCCACATCAACTTCCAGCGCATCCCCCTCATCGACACCAGTAATCCCTTCTCCGTAGCCAACATCCCGACTGCCGACCAGAGCCTGGTCTTGATCCATTTTCAGAAACCCAAGCCCAGCATCGAGTATAAGCTCAACCTCAAGGGCCTGATCGACGGGGCCATGATCACCGGCTTCAACACCCTGGTGATCCCCGGCGGCAAGATGATGTATGCGATGGAGCTGATCCTGACCGAACTCGTCATCGGTCTGTTGAGGCAGCGAGCGGATGTGGCGACACACCATCTCTAAGCCGGACAGGCTCTCAAACCGATTTCCATTGTGTTGATCCGATACGCTGACAAACCCACCGCGCCGACGCAGATGATGGGTAAGGTATGGTTCGTCGGTGCCGGACCGGGCGATCCGGACCTGATCACGGTCAAGGGTCGCGGACTCATCGCCGGCGCCGGTGCAATCCTCTATGCCGGTTCTCTGGTCGCAGAGACGGCCTTGCGCTGGGCGCCGTCCGGCTGCGAGATTGCCGATTCCAAGGATATGACGCTAGAGGCGATCACCGGCTGGTTGATCGAAAAGGCACGGGTGCATGACCGGGTGGTGCGCCTGCAGACCGGCGATCCCTCCCTGTACGGCGCATTGATCGAGATGGCACGACCGCTGGATGCCGCCGCTATCGAGATCGGCGTGGTACCCGGTGTCTCCTCCGCCATGGCCGCGGCGGCGGCGGCCGTGGAGAGCCTCACCCTGCCCGAGGTGACCCAAACGGTTATCATCACCCGGGTGGCGGGCCGCACGCCCATGCCGGAGGGCGAAACCCTGGAGGCACTGGCACGGCATCGCTGCACCCTATGCCTATTCCTTTCCATCCGGTTGCTGCGCAAGGTGCGCAGCGCGCTGTGCGCGGCAGGCTGGCAGGAGCAGGCGCCGGTGCTGGTCGTCCACAAGGCGAGCTGGCCCGGCGAAG
Source organism: Candidatus Thiosymbion oneisti (assembly GCF_004359955.1). Taxonomy (NCBI): domain Bacteria; kingdom Pseudomonadati; phylum Pseudomonadota; class Gammaproteobacteria; order Chromatiales; family Chromatiaceae; genus Candidatus Thiosymbion; species Candidatus Thiosymbion oneisti. The sequence continues at coordinate 54,350 of NZ_SMSC01000020.1, read as the reverse complement.
AGAAGATCATCCGCGGCACACTCGCCGACATCGAGGCCAGGTGTCGCGCCGAACAGGTCGACAGCCAGGCCATGATCATCGTTAGCCCGACATTAGGGGCACGCCACTGGCCGAGCTTGCAGACATCCAAGCTCTATGATCCGGATTTTACGCATCGTTTCCGCCGGCGGGTCGGGTCGGAAGGCGAGGGGTAAGGTAATGGTTCAGCCCCCGCTTCGTCATTCCGGTAAGTGTGGCCGGAATCCGAGTGCCGTGGATGGCAAAAAAGATGGCTCTTTTTCACGCTCGTTCCCACGCTCCAGCGTGGGAACGCCGGCTTGTCCGCTCCCGCGGACTCAGCTCCTCGGTGCTGATCGGCGTTGTCACGCTCGTTCCCATGCTCCAGCGTGGGAACGCCGTCTTGTCCGCTCCAGCGGACTCAGCTCCTCGGTGCTGATAGGCTAAGTGCCCGGATTCCCGACCAACGCCGCTGGTATCCCCCGTGGCTGAGGTTAGCTCGAGCCGCGCCGTTTTGCCGGCGCACTCCAAAGCGGTCCGGAATCCATAAAGAACCAAAGAGATTTGAACAAAGGTACATCGAAAAACTTATGCCCAAAACGATCACCGAACAAGCGACCCAAACCGGCCGGCGGATTGAGCATGACTCTTTTGCCACCGTGGATCGAGAGGCCGGTCCCCATGGCTATGACGCGCACCAGTGGACGATCGTGCGGCGCATGATCCATGCCTCCGCGGATTTCGACTTCAACGGCCTGACCCGCTTCCATCCCCAGGCGGTCTCCGCCGGCGTCGCCGCCGTCCTGGCCGGCAGTCCGGTGGTGGCGGACGTGGAGATGATCCGGGTGGGTCTATCGCAGGCGCGCCTGGCCCACTTCGGTATCCAGATACACCAGTTCATCAGTGACCCCGATATCATCGCCCGGGCGCAAGCGGATGCCGGCACCCGCGCCGTGCAGTCCATGCGCAAGGCCCATGAACATGGCCTACTCAATGGCGGCATGGTAGCAGTGGGGAATGCGCCGACCGCCTTGCTGGAGGTCGTGCGCCTGGTACGCACGGAGGGGGTGCGGCCGGCCCTCGTCATCGGGATGCCCGTGGGATTCGTCTCGGCGGCCGAGTCGAAGGCGGCCTTGAGCAAGCTCACGGAGGTCCCCTGGATCCTTACCGACGGGCGCAAGGGAGGATCCGCATTAGTGGTAGCAGCAATCCACGCCCTCCTGGCACTGGCCGAGGAGCGGCAGTCCCAATCGGTAGGCCCAGTCCAGCCTCCAGGATCTCGAACATGAAAACCTTCAATACCGCCGGCCCCGTCAGGCCGGATGACCATTACATGATCCCTGCATTAGCGCGTTGGGAGATGGATGAAATCCGGCGTCTGATCCAGGAGAAACGCTACTTCGTCCTCCATGCCCCACGCCAGACCGGCAAGACCAGCTGCCTGTTGGCCTTGATGGCGCAGCTCAATGCGGAACAGGATTACACGGCCCTCTATGTAAACCTGGAGCCGGCCCAGGCGGTGCGGGGGAACCTGGAAGCAGGCATGCGGATCATCCTGGACGCCCTGGTCGCCAGTGCCGATGAATACCTGGCCGATCGGCTCCTGCCGGAGATTGCTCAGGAGATCATTGCCACTCACTCTGCCGGCAGTCTGCTCCGGGAAGGGCTGCGTCGCTGGTGCCGAGGGCTAGAGAAGCCCCTGGTCTTGCTCCTGGATGAGGTGGATGCCTTGGTGGGAGATACCCTGATCTCCCTGCTGCGCCAGATCCGCGCCGGCTATCCGGATCGTCCGCGCGCCTTCCCGCAGACAGTGCTCTTGTGCGGGGTGCGGGATGTGCGGGATTACCGCATGCATAGCGGCGACCACCAGATCATCACCGGCGGCAGCGCCTTCAACATCAAATCGAAATCCCTGCGGCTGGGGAACTTCAGTCACGGGGATGTCGCCGGGCTCTATGCCCAACACACCGAGGAGACCGGGCAGGCGTTCGCGGACGGGGTGATCGATTATGTCTTCGAGCAGACAACCGGTCAGCCTTGGCTGGTCAATGCCCTCGGCTACGAGGCCTGTTTTGAAATGAAGGCAGGCCACGACCGTGCCCGCCCGATTACCTTAGGTCTCATGGCCGATGCCCGGGAGCGGCTGATCGAGCGGCGGGATACCCATCTCGACCAGTTGGCCGACAAGTTGCGGGAGCCGCGGGTCCACAAGGTTATCGGCGAACTCTTGGGCGACGATTTCGAATCCGGAATCGCCCCGCCCAGCGAAGACGACCAACTGTATGTGCAAGACCTGGGACTGATCCGCACCCGCCCGCAGATCGAGATCGCCAACCCCATCTACCGGGAAGTCATCCCGCGCACCCTGACCTGGATTGCCCAGACCCGGATCCCCCAGGAGACCGGTTGGTATGTTACCCAGGACAAGCGCCTCGATCTCCCCAAGCTGCTCGCTGCCTTCCAGCAATTCTTCCGCGAAAACAGCGAGATCTGGATCGAACGGTTCGACTATAAAGAGGCCGGCCCGCAGCTCTTGATGCAGGCATTCCTGCAACGCATCGTCAACAGCGGCGGGCGCATCGACCGGGAATACGGCCTGGGACGCCGCCGCACCGATCTGTTGGTGCAGTGGCCCCTGGATGAGACTCAGGGCTTCCATGGCCCGGTCCAACGGGCGGTCATCGAGCTCAAGCTCCTACACAAATCCCTGGCGGCAACGATCAAAGAAGGCCTGGCACAGACCGCCGACTATATGGACCGGGTCGGCACCGACGAGGGCTATCTGGTCGTCTTCGATCGCACCCCGGAGGTGCCCTGGGAAGCAAAGAGCTTGGTTCGGCAAGAGCAGTATGGAGAGCACCGGATTTGGGTGTGGGGGATGTAAGGTGATTTCCGTTGAGAGCCTGTCTAAGAACTTGCCCGGTTGGCTCCCTCGCCCCCTGGAGGGAGAGGGGGGATCAAGGGCTTTATTTCGACAGGATTGGTCACGCCACATCAAGCAACATCAATAGGTTGGTTTTTAGACAGCCTCTGAGACGCTTTTTTTCCGCAAATGAACGCAAAAAAGACAATGACGAAAGCTCAGCGAAAAATCCTGATAGCCCTATTGGGACTGATCGCCGCGGTGGCTGCCGCCATCGGCGGCGGCTGGGCGGTGCATGTCTTCCTGTCCAATCAAAACAACTCGATCACGGCCACAGATGGCGGTGTGGTCAATCAAGACATCCAAGGCTCCCCGGTCACACATACAGGAACCGGGGACATCAACCAGGGCATCCAGCACCAGGGGATCGGGGACATCGGCCAGGCCGTCCAGCAGGAGGGGAAAGGGAATACCCAGATCATCCACATCGGCATCCCCTTCGAGAAATACAAAGCCGATCTCAAGGAACGGGAGCAAGAGGTCACCGAGCGCCTGGAACAGATCCATGCCAAGGAATCCCAAATACAGGAGAAGGAACGCCAAATCCTGAAGAAAGAGAAGGCCGAGATCGAACGCCAATTGGCGGATGCCGAAGCCAGCTACCAGAACCATATCAAGGAACTGAAGGAACGCATCGCTCAGTTAGAGACCATCCGCGGCCAGATCCCAGATGCGCTCCTGGATCAGGCCCGCACTGCCTTGGCCCAAGGCGACCGGCGCCAGGCAGACCAGCTCTTTACCCAAATCAAGGCCCGGACCAAAGCAGCCATCCAGGTCGCCGCCGAGGCGGACTATCAGCTCAGCCGCATCGCCCTGGACGAAATCCGCTATCGAAAAGCCTATGAACACGCCCAACGGGCCGCCCAGCTCGCGCCGGAGAACGGCCTGTATCTCACAGGCGCAGGCGAGCTAGCGCGGATACTCGGTGACTACAGGGCCGCCAAGGACTACTCCGAGCAAGCCCTGGCCAGCGATCTCAGCGCCTACGGTGAGGACCATCCCCATGTGGCAGCAAGCCGCAACAATCTGGGAATGGCCTGGGAAGCACTCGGGGAGTACCGGAAGGCCATCGGCTATTATGAGCAGGCCCTGGCCAGTGATCTGAACTCCTATGGCGAGGACCATCCCCGTATCGCGACAATTCGCAACAATCTGGGATTGGCCTGGGATTCACTCGGGGAGTACCATAAGGCCATCGGCTATTACGAGCAGGCCCTGGCCAGCGATCTCAGGACCTACGGCGAGGACCATCCCAAGGTGGCAATACGCCGCAACAATCTGGGAATGGCCTGGAAAGCACTCGGGGAGTACCAAAAGGCCATCGGCTATTTCAAGCAGGCCCTGGCCAGTGGCATCAAGACATACGGCGAAGACCATCCCCATGTCGCGACAATGCGCAACAATCTGGGATCGGCCTGGTATTCACTCGGCGAGTACCAGAAGGCCATCGGCTATTTGGAGCAGGCCCTGGCCAGCGATCTCAACGCCTACGGCGAAGACCATCCCGATGTCGCGACAATGCGCAACAATCTGGGATCGGCCTGGGATTCACTCGGGGAGTACCGGAAGGCCATCGGCTATTACGAGCAGGCCCTGGCCAGTGATCTCAAGACCTATGGCGAGGACCATCCCCAGGTAGCGATCTACCGCAACAATCTGGGAATGGTCTGGCGGTCACTCGGCGAGTACCGGAAGGCCATCGGCTATTTGGAGCAGGCCCTGGCCAGTGGCATCAAGACCTATGGCGAGGACCATCCCCGTATCGCGACAATTCGCAACAATCTGGGATTGGCCTGGGAGTCACTCGGGGAGTACCAGAAGGCCATCGGCTATTACGAACAGGCCCTGGCCAGTGATCTTAAGACCTATGGCGAGGACCATCCCCATGTGGCAGCAAGCCGCAACAACCTGGGATCGGCCTGGCTGAAACTCGGCGAGCATCAAAAGGCCATCGGCTATTACGAACAGGCCTTGGCCAGTGATCTCAGGACCTACGGCGAAGACCATCCCGCTGTGGCAAGAGATCGCAACAATCTGGGAGCGGTCTGGCAGGCGCTCGGCGAATATCAAAAGGCTATCGGCTATTTCGAGCAGGCCCTGCCGGTTCTCGAACGCAAGCTGGGGCCGGAGCATCCTGACACGAAAAGGGTTCGCGCCCGTCTCACCGCCGCGCGGGCGGGACGGGATCTGAGCGCTACCGAGGGGCGTGAATAGTCCAGAGGCCGGATCGAGGAACCAAACCCGGCACTTCGGCTCGGATGCGCAGATTAGGCAGATTTCCACAGATTTTCTTTGCCGCGCTCGTTCCCACGCTCCAGCGCCTGCCTGTGCGTGCCGCACGCAGACAGGTGGGAACGCCGGCTTGTCCGCTCCAGCGGACACAGCTCCCCGGTGCTGATCGGCGTTGGCGGTTGGCCTACCGAGGCGCTTAATCGATGCTGGAGCCTTTCTCGTTCCCACGCGCTGAGACTGTGAAAGAATTCGCCTTTCCCGGAAGCGGTGGGATGAAGTTACCATGTTCCACGCTGAATTCCATATCACGTGGGACTGAGGAGAAAGATTCCCGGCTGGATTATGGAAATTATGTTGCCCTATCCCTGATGCCCTGAAAATCCAGTAATACTTTCACAAAGCCGTCTGAAAGACGGCGGTCCCAGCCGGTTCACAAAGCCGTCTGAAAGACGGCGGTCCCAGCCGGTTCACAAAGCCGTCTGAAAGACGGCGGTCCCAGCCGGCCCGGAACCGCCGACATCTTGTCGGCCCCTGGGATCGCCGACATCTTGTCGGTCCCTGGGACCGCCGACATCTTGTCGGCTCCCAGGACTACCGATATTTCGTTGGCCCTTCCGGCTATCGGGTAAAACCTGAATGCCGAGTTGCCGGTCCAAACAGTCAGCGCTCGTTCCCACACTCCAGCGCCTGCCTGTGCGTGCCGCACGCAGACAGGTGGGAACGCCGGCTTGTCCGCTCCAGCGGACACAGCTCCCCGGTGCTGAGGAGCCAGAGACGCTCCAGGCAGCGGCAATCCCTATAGCGCACACCCCAGGCCGACGCTATAGTGACCATTCCCGCTCATAACCTTGGCAGGAAACGACTATGCCCTACCAGAACATCGATGCGTCGCTCTCAGCCGCCGACATCAAGGCCGTCAAGGACGCCTTCGATACCGTGCTCAATAAGCTGCCGTTCCTGGTCAGTCTGACGACCCAGGAACGCAAGGCCACCTTCAAGACCGGGCCCGATAGCGTCTCCTTCGTCCGGAATGCCCTGACCGCCGCCCAGGATCACCCCACCATCCTCCCCGCCAGCTTCGAGATCCCTGGCTTCGAGAAGGATGTGGAGCTATTCACCGCCCTGACCGAGCTGGGCACACTGGCCGATTCGGTAGCCTCCCAGCTCGACGACACCCGGTTGGCGGTGGGCGGAGAGGCGATGCAGGAAGCGATCCAGGTCTACGACTACGTCAAGACCGCCGCCAAACGGACACCGGGCCTCAAACCGGTGGCCGAGCAGCTGGGCGAACGCTTCCAGCATATGGGCGGGCGCAAGCAACCCCCCGCCGCAAAGGAGTAGGGCGCGGCGTGGAGATCGAGATCCAAAGCCGCAACCGGGCCTGGCAAGGACTCACCGGAGCGTCTTGAAGACTCACTGGAGAGTGTTGAAGACTCATCGGAGAGTCCTGAAGACTCACTGGAGAGTCCTGAAGACTCACTGGAGAGTCCTGAAGACTCACTGGAGAGTCCTGAAGACTCACTGGAGAGTCCTGAAGACTCACTGGAGAGTCCTGAAGACTCACTGGAGAGTCCTGAAGACTCACTGGAGAGTCCTGAAGACTCACTGGAGAGTCCTGAAGACTCACTAGAGAGTGTTGAAGACTCACGGGAGAGTCCTGAAGACTCACTGGAGAGTCTTGAAGACTCACTGGAGAGTGTTGAAGACTCACGGGAGCCTGTTAGAGACTCATCGGAGTGTCTTGAACGCTTATCGGAGAGCCCTGTAGGTCGGGTCAGCACGTAGCATCCCGCCTTTCCAGCTTTTGCGACATCCTTTTGGAGTGCGGCGGCAACCGGCCATCCCGGTGCCGCGGGTGAGTTCCAGTGATTGGCTGATAGCACCTGTCCGGCGACCGGCACCAAGCCGCCGCCGCTTTGGATCAGAACCACCCGCCAACCAAAGCGCCGTCGCCGCGCCGCGTGGGATACACCGTACCACCGAATCTAAGCATATGCCGCCCTGGTAGCGTACACCGCTGGAGATCGATCCAGTCGCGGCGCTTTGCCGGCGCACTCCAAAGGGTCGGACCGATGACCTGACCCCTCCCATTGACTGACCTACCATCAGCCTGTTTCAACAGTGATTATCTTTCGGTTGCCCTGCCTCCTACGTCGGGATGACAATTTCTGTTGGCTCCCACGCTCCAGTGTCAATAAGCGACCAGCTAGCTACCCATATCGGCTGGCTCCCACGCTCCAGCGTGGGAGCAGATCCCGACGCTCCAGCGTCGATTAAGCACCTCGGTAGGCTGACAGCCAACGCCGATCAGCACCGAGGAGCTGAGTCCGCTGGAGCGGACCAGACGGCGTTCCCACGCTGGAGCGTGGGAACGAGCGCGGAGTTCATAGTATCTGCTGGCTCACACGCTTGGCTCACATGCTCCAGTGTGTGGAGTAGGGGGTGTTGACATTCCAAAGGTCCGCGCAGCGGACCCTACGCTGACCAGCTGATTATGTGTCGGGTCCGCGGAGCGGACCGCTGGGATGTTGCAGCCATCTGACCTGTGAAAACCGTTGGTCAGTGCAGATAACAACCGGAAAGCGAACCACGGATGAACACGGATAGACACGGATAGAGACCAATCCGTGTCTATCCGTGTCTATCCGTGGTTCGATATAGCGAAGATTAGATCGTTTGTTAATTGCGAACACCCCCTAGCAATATCGATCGAAACTAGGTACTAGTGTAGTGCGCTGTAAATAGTAGAACTAATAAAGCCGCCCCTGGTCGGGAGAGGGGTTGGGGAGAGGGTAATCGAACAGGTGAGAGAGCTCCGATGCTGGGGTCTCACCTGGAATGATGATGGAGCACCAAGCCATCGATCTTTATCCTTTGACCCCTTCTCCCTGTCCCTCTCCCGGAGGGAGAGGGGACGAAGATGCTTGATCCTCTCTTATCCTGCAACCGGCGATTTATTGGCTGGATTCCCACTCAGATTTTACCCACTACCACCACTTAAAAATTTACTACTCCCTTCCCTAAAATTGAGAAGACCGTGCCGGTTGCAGATCCGACGACACTGTTTCAGCGTCGCCTGAGAACGAGGATGCGGCCACCGCGCCGAATCTTCAGGCTGACCAGGGTCCGGGCTCGACGCAGGACACGCCCCAGCTCCTTGAGGTTGCGCACCCGCTCCTGATTGACCGCCAACAGGAGGTCTCCCGCCCGTAGCCCGGCGAGCCAGGCGGGACTGCCCTTGTCCACGGTCCCCACGGCCACTGCGGACGAGCGGTTACCGCCGCTGCCATCGATTCGGTCTCCCAGCTTGGCACCTTGCAGCAGCGGGGTCAGACGCCGGCCTTCGACATACCCCGCATAGGGGTCCGCCACCGCGCTTTTGAGCCGGATGCGCGCACCCTTGCGAATCAGCTCCAGCTCCAGGGGTGTACCTACCCGTAGCAGACCGATATGTGCCTTCAGGGCCCCCGCGCCGGTGACGGGACGCTCGTTCACGGCGACGATCAGGTCGCCGGGGCGTAGCCCCGCGGCCGCGGCTGCCGAGCCGGGATCGACATGGGATACCACGGCGCCGTCGGCGTCCCCCGTCCCCAGTGCTCGGGCGAGCTCCGGCGTGAGATCCTGGACGGCAACGCCGAGCAGCCCGCGCCGCACTTCTCCATGCTCGAGCAGCTGATCGGCGACGACGCGCACCATCGCTACCGGGATGGCGAAGCCGATGCCCACGTTACCGCCGCTCGGGGCCAGGATGGCGGTATTGATGCCCACCAGACGGCCGTGCAGGTCGACCAGCGGGCCACCCGAGTTGCCCGGATTGATGGAGGCGTCCGTCTGGATGAAGCTTTCAAAGCCTTCGATGCCGAGGCCGCTCCGAGCCAGGGCGCTGACGATGCCGGAGGTCACCGTATGGCTGAGTCCGAAGGGACTGCCGATGGCAACCACGAAGTCTCCCACCCGCAAATCGTCCGAGTCTCCCAGGGCGACCGCGGTCAGGCCCTGGGCCGGGATGCGTAGCACCGCGATGTCGGTCTCCGGGTCCGAGCCCACTAATTCGGCCTTGAGCTCGCGCCCGTCCTGGAGCCTGACGTCGATCGCGTCCGCCTGGTCCACCACGTGGTGATTCGTGAGTACGATACCCCGCTTGGCGTCCACGATGACGCCCGAACCCAGGCTCTGAGTTTCACGCTCCCGGCGCTTGCGAGGCAGCTCGAAGAAGTAGCGGAAGAAGGGGTCCCGCAGCAGGGGATGGGTCTCTGCCTCGATCTGGGTGACGGTAGAGATATTGACGACCGCCGGTGTCACCCGCTCCAACATCGGCGCCAGACTGGGCAAGGGTTCCTTGTCGACCGCCGGCGGCAGGGCGGCGTGGGATAGGGGCACCAGCGCGAGCGATAAGACCAGGGCGCCGAGTGCGAGGCGTTTCGAGGGTCGGGATCTGCCCATGTTCACTCGGTCTTCTCCGTGGGGGTAAAGACACCCTTCCAATCGATCACCAGGTCGGGGATCGCCGCCGGGGTGCAGGAATCCACCGTGGGTAAGATATCCGGCTTGCCGTATCCATCGGCCCCCAGTCGATACATGAACAGGACCCGGTCGGTCGGATGGACCAGCCAATATTCTCGAACCCCGTGGCGCTCGTAGAGCGCACGTTTCCGGATCTGATCTTTGGCGGCGGTGGCGGGAGAGAGCACTTCGATGATCCAATCCGGGGCGCCGCGGCAGCCTTTTTCATCGAGCTTGGACGGGTCGCAGATTACCGCAATGTCGGGCTGGACGACCGTCTCCACCGCGGCGTCGACTTCGTCGCGGTGTGGCAGGCGAATGTCGAAGGGGGCGACATAGACCCGGCAACGGTCGCCTTGGAGGCCACCTTGGAGAAAGTTACCGATCTGGCGAACCAATTCGACTACCACCTCCTGATGTATCCGAGCGGGCGCGGGCGACATGGCGTAGGCCTCGCCATCGATCAGCTCCCAGCGTTCCTCATCAGGCCAGGTGCAATAGTCCGCGTAGGTGAAGCGGCTGGGTTTGTATGCTATTTGGGCCATACTCGTTGCTCGAAGGTCTTGGAAGCTGTCTGGTTACAAGCAATCCTGAATAATTCGGCGTTGTTTGGGGGACCGGACGTGTTGGGTTACGGCGCGTTCAAGGGTGTTTGTGTCCTTCGGGATCGAACCACGCGCCTAACCCAACCTACACCCAAAGGTCCGCGCGTGCAGGCAGCGCGGGGGTAATGTGGGTGTCGATTGCGTTGAGACGCTGGCGCCAGCACACCGTCATTGTGCAAGCCTTGGTACGTCGAACGCAACACGTCAAACCTTGTCCTGACGCCAGGTAAGGATCTTTTCCTGCCGGACAATGCCGGATCACTCAGGCCGAGGAAGCCGAAGCGGAATCCGAATCCCAGGGCCTGGGACACCTCCGGTTCATGGAACAGGGCGGCATCATTGAGCCGCAGCTTGTGCAGGGCATCGTGCAGGTCCTCGTAAGCGGTCCCTTTTTCTCGCTTCATGAATGATTCTCTGGAGAATACAATAACTGTTCGAAATCAAGATTCCATTCTTGTTTATAGTGAACATTTTTCCCCTCGTTCAAAGGCTGACTTTTTTTGATTGGGCGCCTTGAAAAATAGGTGTTTTCACCAACGCGGGCCGTAACCGGCAAGACCGAGGTGAGGGGAGCGGTATGAACCCTACGGTGATCCTCTCCAGGCTGCGCGCCCAGGTGCCGAAGCTACTGGCGGTTTATGCCTTTGGCAGCCGTATTCAGGGCATGGCCAGGGCGGACAGCGACCTGGATCTGGCGGTGTTGGTGGCCGGTTATGCGGAGCCGCTGTTACTCTGGGAGCTGGCGGGCGAGCTGGCCGATCTGGCTGGCTGCCCGGTGGACCTGTTGGACCTACGGGCCGCATCCACCGTAATGCAGTACCGGATTATTATTCAGGGGCAGCGTTGGTGGGCGAAGGACGCGCAGGCGGTGCTCTACGAGGCGGCGATTCTCAGTGAAAAAACAGCGCTCGACACTGCCCGCGCCGGGTTGCTGGAAGAGATACGAAAGCGGGGGAAGGTGTATGGCCGATGATGTCCTGATCAACAAGGCGGCCACCATCGAAAGGTGTGTGGCGCGGGCACGGGAAGAGTATGCCGCCGATCCCGATGGCTTCACTCAGGACTACACCCGTCAGGATGCCGCCATCCTGAATATCCAGAGGGCCTGTGAAGCGGCGCTGGATATGGGGCAACACCTGATTCGGCGTGAACGGCTGGGGGTTCCGCAAAGCGCACGCGATGTCTTTGCCCTGTTGGCGCAGGGGGGATGGATAGATGCCGAGTTAGCCGGTCTCCTCAAACGGATGGTCGGTTTTCGCAATATCGCCGTGCATGATTATCAAAGTCTGCAACTGCCCATCACCGTCAGCATCATCCGGAAACACCTTGATGATTTTCTGACCTACAGCAGGACTCTGTTGTTGCGAGATGCATCCCAATAACAGAGCAATGTCATTGAGGACCGTAGGACGGGAAAGCGTAGCGCATCCCGCCGCGTCAGTCATTCCAGAGTCAATTCCTTTACAACATCGTCCGCGGCCCAATGCGGTGGATACAGGCCCGCTTTTACATACTGGTGAAAGCTCGAATACGGCCAATCGATGAGGTGCGACACCTGGCCGGCGGAATGCCTATATACGTCACCTTCATCCATTTCAAAATGCGTATGGCGCCCCTGATCAGTTGTTTTTTCATTAAGGATCCATGTCTATCAACAAAGTCCTGCTTTTTCCATCATGTGAAAGCCAACTACCCCCTTTGCCTCCGGAAAATGTGAACCATCCACGGTCTTTTCCTATGAAGAGCCTATCACCCTCGACCCGCAATTCACCATCCCACCGATCGCCCAGAGTGATCTCGCCGTGCTTCCTTATCAGGAGACGATCTCTATCCCAATTGATGATAGATTCATCCCAGTTTACCTGGATTCCTTTGTCGTATTCGAAGGTAACGAACAGAAGGCTCTTAAAAACCCCGGAGCCACCTCCCCAATCAGACGTGTAAAGGATGTACAAGCCGGATTCGGTCATTCCTACATACCGATATCCGAATTCTTCCTCGGCGACTTGAATATAGACATAGGGATGCTGTCCATCGATTTTCCGAACACGCACCTCGCCAAAATAGCGATTGCTTTCCTGGGAGTCCAACAGACCGATGGCAATGATCTGATCCCCCTCATCACTCAGCCAGGTTGTTAAATCTTGCACAATCTTGGGGTGAATGTAGGGCGCATGCGTAAAAGAGTACGGAAAACGGTCTCGCGGCACACTCGCTGACTCGGCAAGCATGAACTCTGAGGGATTCGCCGCGGCCAGCCCGACAATTATAAATATACGAGAGCACAAAGACTTCATTATGGAGAATGTCGCAAAAGCTCGTAGCTGCGAACCGCATTGTTGGATAGTGCCATGTCCGACGTGGTATTGGCACGCCACCATCCATCGATGCGGTTCGGCCATCCCTGGCCTCACCACATCCTACGCAGCTTACTTTTTCATCAGTTATATAAATAATCACAATCGTCGCATACGAAATACCAGGTTTTATTACCACAGCTGATTGAGCCGGTACTGCCAGGCATTATCTTCCATGAGCAATAGATATCCCGATATTTCAGAGGGCCGGCTATATAGCAAGGCGCCACCTCATAGTGGTCATGGATGATTCGATAATCCACTTCCTTGGCTTTATCGAAAAATTCTCTTGCCTGAGAATGACTCAATTCGACATCCGACGTTTTGCATGATTGAATATCATCTGAATGGAAATCATCGATATAAAGCTCCTCGATATTACTAGAGTCCATCGTTGATGTCGTACAAGAGACCAAAGTGATAAAAAAGATGGGCAATAGTTTTCTCATTTCCATTTTGCACTAGCCGCTTCGCCAGGGTTTTTATAAGAAACAGCGGGGTGCCTATATATGTCACTTTTATCCAATCCAAAATGCGTATATAGCTCACCTATTAGCCATTGCAATGACATGTTTTGGCAAGCTGTTACAGGCTCATATGTTTTATCATTAATATGCATACCGACTAACTCGATACCAATAGAATCACTATTGATAGGAAATCTATCCGGATAATTTTTTTGTCGTTCATGCTTGTCGATAGCAACTAACCTTTTGGACCAACTGTACGCCTTGAGTTTTGCCAATTTTTTATCCTTACACTGGTTTTTATTGATTTCCAAACACTTTGATTTAATACGCCTGCCGACATGGTAGCAGCGCTTACTCAAGCTTGCCGTTTGATAAATCACCCCATCTTTTGCTATTAAAAAATGCGCACCATTTCCTCCTTTCCCATACGCATTGAAGGTAGATCGTACATTCGGGGAATCGGTTTGATGAATAATGATCCCGTGAACAACACGCAACGATCCATGTTCTATGTGTGGATATCGCCATAATGTCACTTTGGGCGAAATCAACATTCCGTTCTTGTCTATGGTAGACATTTTTTCCCCTATTCAAAGGCTGATTTGCTAATTATCCCTTCCAACCTGAAGCACCGCCAGGAAGGCCTCCTGGGGGATCTCCACCTTTCCCACCTGCTTCATGCGCCGCTTGCCCGCCTTCTGCTTCTCCAGCAGTTTGCGCTTGCGGGTTACGTCGCCGCCGTAGCATTTGGCGGTCACATTCTTGCGCAGGGCCTTGACCGTGGTGCGGGCGATGATCTTGCTGCCGACGGCAGCCTGGATGGCGACCTCGAACATCTGCCGGGGAATGAGTGCCTTCATGCGCACGGTCACTTCGTGGCCACGGAACTGGACCTTATCCCGATGCACGATGGCGGACAGGGCGTCCACCTGCTCCCCGTTGATCAGGACCTCGAGCTTGACCAGGTCGGAGGCCTGAAAGCGTTTGAAATCATACTCGAAAGAGGCATAGCCGCGGCTGACGGATTTCAGGCGGTCGAAGAAATCCAGCACCACCTCGCTCAAGGGCAACTCGTAGGTAGCCTGGACCTGGCCGCCCAGGTACCGGATGTCCTTCTGCACGCCGCGTTTCTCGATGCACAGGTTGATGACTCCCCCGAGCAGGTCCTGAGGCACCAGGATATGGGCCTCGATGATGGGCTCTCGGATCTCGCTGACCTTGCCAGCCTCGGGCAGGTCAGCCGGATTGTCCACCCGCACGACCTCGCCGTCGGAACGCAGGACCTCATAGACGACCGTAGGTGCCGTCGTGATCAGGTCCAGGTCGTACTCGCGCTCCAGGCGTTCCTGGACGATCTCCAGGTGCAGCATCCCGAGAAAGCCGCAGCGGAATCCGAAGCCCAGGGCCTGAGACACCTCCGGCTCATAGAAGAGGGCGGCGTCATTGAGCCGCAGCTTGCGCAGGGCATCGCGCAGGTCTTCGTAAGCATCGGAGCGCGTGGGGTAGAGCCCGGCGAACACCCGTGGCTGCAGCTGTTTGAATCCGGGCAATGACGCCTGCGCCGGGCGGTCCGCATGGGTGATGGTGTCGCCTATCGGGGCCCCGTCGATCTCCTTGATCCCGGCGACCAGGAAGCCGACCTCGCCCGTCCCCAGGACCTGGCGTTCGACCTTCTTGGGGGTGAATACCCCGATCCCGTCCGCCTGGTGGGTACGCCCGGTGGACATGACGCGCAGCTTGTCGCGGCGTTTGACCGCGCCGTTGACGATCCGCACCAGGGAGACGACGCCCACATAGGGATCGAACCAGGAATCGATGATGAGGGCCTGGAGGGGACCGTCGGGATCGCCTACCGGCGGTGGGATGTGGGCGATCAAGCGTTCGAGCAAATCGGAGATGCCGGCGCCCGTCTTGGCGCTCACCTGGAGGGCATCCTTGGCCTCGAGCCCGATGATCTCCTCGATCTGAGTGATCACCCGTTCCGGCTCCGCCGCCGGCAGATCGATCTTGTTGAGTACCGGCAGGACCTCGAGGCCCTGCTCGATGGCGGTGTAGCAATTGGCTACGCTCTGGGCCTCGACCCCTTGGGCCGCATCGACCACCAGCAAGGCCCCCTCGCAGGCGGCCAGCGAGCGCGAGACCTCGTAGGAGAAGTCCACGTGGCCGGGGGTGTCGATGAAGTTGAGCCGATAGGTCTCGCCATCCTTAGCCACATAGTCGAGGGTGACGCTCTGGGCCTTGATGGTGATCCCGCGTTCCCGCTCCAGGTCCATCGAGTCCAACACCTGGTCGGCCATCTCGCGCTCGCTTAAGGTACCGCTGAGCTGGATGAAGCGGTCCGCGATGGTGGATTTTCCATGATCGATATGGGCGATGATGGAGAAGTTGCGGACGTGATTGAGTTCAAACATCGAATCACGCTTATTCCTCTGGGATGCGCACCGCGAGGAACACATGCCCGTCGCCGCGCTGGATCAGGACGGCGACTGAACGGCCCGGCTCGATGTCCGCGAGCAGCTCCCGGAACTGCTTGGCACCCTCCACCGGCTTGCCATCGAACATCAGAATTACATCATCGGGACCTATGCCGGCGCGTTTGGCTGCACCGGGCTTGACCTCCCGAACGATCACCCCGCCTTGCTTCAATCCGAGCTGGTCGCGTTGCTCCGCATTCAGATCCCCCACCACCAGGCCGATACTGTTCGCCGTCGTGGATTCCGGCTCCGCGGCAGCGGTCAGCCCGCCCTCGTCCGGCAGCTCGCCGATGACCACTGTCACCTCCTCGATGCGACCCTTACGCAGCACTTCCAGTTGCGCGGGCTCGTTCACCCGAGTCGCACCGACCAGCGGCGGCAGTGCACTGTGGGTGGCAACCTCTTTGCCGTTAAAGCGCAGGATCACGTCCCCTACCTGCAGCTCCGCCTCCGCCGCCGGGCTATTCGGAAGCAGCTGCGCGACCAGCGCCCCCCGCGGCTGATCCATACCGAAGGTCTCTGCCAGCTCGCTGGTCACTTCCTGAATCCTTACGCCGAGCCAGCCCCGGCTGACCTTACCTGTGGCCTTGAGCTGCTCGACCACATTCATGGCCACATCGATGGGAACGGCAAAGGACAGCCCCATAAAGCCACCGGTGCGGCTATAGATCTGGGAGTTCACGCCCACCACCTCGCCGTCCAGGTTGAACAGGGGACCACCGGAATTTCCCGGATTGATCGCCACATCGGTCTGGATGAAGGGGACGTAATTCTCGCTCGGCAGGCTCCGGCCCTTGGCGCTGACGATACCGGCGGTAGCCGAGTGGTCGAAGCCGAAGGGGGAGCCGATGGCAAGCACCCATTCACCCACCTTGAGGTCTTGCGCGGAACCTAGCTTGATGGGCGGTAGGTCCCGGGCCTCGATCTTGAGCAAGGCGATGTCGCTGCGCTTGTCGGTTCCCACCTGCTTGGCGAGAAACTCCCGGCGATCGCTGGTGCGAACGATGATCTCATCGGCGCCCTCCACGACGTGGAAATTAGTGAGTACATACCCGTCCGAGGAGATGAAGAAACCGGAGCCCAAGGACCGGGACTGCCGACCTTCGTCGTGTGGGGTCAGGCCCTCTTCCCCGAAGAAGTGGCGAAAGAGATCGTGGAAGGGGCTGTCCTCGGGTAGGTCGGGTACCGAAAAACCATGGAATCTGCGGGCACCGCGGCGGGACTGCTTGGTGCTGATGTTGACCACAGACGGCCCGTAGGTCTCGACCAGCTCGCTGAACTCCGGCAGCGCGCTGGCCAACGCCTGCGCTGGCAGCGCAAACAAACTATGGACCAGGCAGATTGCTACTGCGATGAGTGCGTTTTTGTTCATGGATACCTCTTTGTTATCCTCATTCTCTATTTAATCCGCAGATTTTCGCAGATTTTCGCAGATTCTTTTTTGTCAACGTGCACTCGAGTAACGGGTTTTTGGAAAGAGACTCCAATACAAGCGCATGGTCTTCACGAAAAATCTGCGTGAATCTGCGTAATCTGCGGATAAGGAATGTCGTCACCAACTCGTTCTCCATACCCAAGCGGTATTTTTCAGGATACCCGTGCGTGTTTCCCGAGAGAAAAGATGCGTTTCAACCATTTCAATCGACGACTTTCCCTTTTGTATTCGGGGAAAGGGCCGTACTGATTTTCCAATTCGGCTACCGCCTCCTCCAATGGCAGTGACGTTAGAGATCTCGCTATCGCCACATGCTCATCACAGAAATATCTCATACCATCCGCTTCAATAAGCGAATAGGGAACACCTGGTCGGTAATCGGCGAATTCGACATAATCTCCCTCATTCGGCGGGATCTCATCGGTACAGGATTTTCCACAGAGTACACAAACTCCTGGTATCATTGTTCATCCTCCGTTGCGATTACCCCGAGGACCGGCATTGCAAGCCGTGGGACGTCGTGCCCGACGGACTTCGCGAATACATTGTGAAGAACTACTGCTTGTCGAGGAACGAAAGCGGTTACTCTCGGATATTTAGGTACAATTTCTGCGATATTTTTGTAGACGGAGGGGGTAGTATTTCCAACTGTCCTGTCCATATAGCGAATCTGTCCGAAGACCGTACGGAAAGCATAGAAGGCATGTCCATCCATAACTCTTCCTTGCTTTATGACATCCACTGCGATCATCACAACGCTTCCATCGTGAGGCACCATCCTCATGATGTCTTTCTCATTGGAGACACGTCTTATGGCACCGATTCTTACCCCCATTCTCTGGAGATGAGACATTCCTGTGCGTAGACCACGAACCCCCCACAGGTTGTCCATCGGCATGCCGAGGGCCCTGGCCAAGTCTTCAACACTCACGAACAGCTTGCCTTTGGATTTATGACCAATTTGCGCAAGGGCCTTTGCCGATGCGACCCAGAAGCAATGTGGACCACCTGTATCGACGATTACCTTTGCGCGCGTGAGGCCCCGTACCGATTTGAGTGTCTTCGCAGCTTTCCCGAAGGGAAATATGGCTACGAAACGCAAGGCATCCACCCCCGCTCCCTTGAGGGTTCCTGCTCTTATTCCGTCGCCTAGGCGGAGAATGTCGACGAAGCCGGCACCGAAAGTAGTCAGTGCTTTCGTCGTGGCTGCAACGATCATTGCTCCCTGGCTGTAACCCGAGTCCTCGACCCAGCGGTCTAATGTGGCATCCGTGTCCTTGCGCTTGCCTTCCCACCAATCCGCTATTTCTGTGAAGTACCACATTGTGTTTTCCTTCTGAGGAATCCTGGGCCTATCCTGACGAGCCGTAGCTCAAGCATAATGATCTCAACCGATTATTCGTTGCTTGACTTCTGACCACGGTGATCCCTCATTTGGGTTTGCATAGTATTCCTGAAGTCGCGTTTCCAGCGCCGTCTTATGCCACGCCGGAGTAATTGAATTCCAGCTGTCTTCGACTAACCGGAGGCGCTGGTCGATGGGCATTGCTGCCAGCTCTGATGCCGATATGGTTTGCATTGGGCAGATGTCTCCGAAGCGGTATTTTTCAAGGTGCTCATAAGTGTTTCCCGACAGAAAAGATGCATTTCAACCATCCCGATCGAGGCTCTTTCCTTTGGTATTCGGGGAAAGGGCCGAACTGATTTTTCAATTCGGCCAGGGCCTCTTCCGATGGCAGTGATGCCAGAGACTTGGCTATCCTCACATGCCCATCACCGGAATATTCCGTACCAACCGCGCTGCTAGGCGAATGGGGCTCAGGCCGTCGGTAGTCGGAAAATTCGATGTAACTCCCTCGATTCGGCCCGATCTCATCAATATACGGTTTTCCGCAGAGCACACATCTCGATGGTATCATTGTTCATCTTCCGTTGCGATTACCCCGAGGACGGGCATGACCGGCCTGGGAACATCATGCCCGACAGACTTTGCATACCCATTATAAGGAACCACCGCTCGATGAGGATAACAAGGGAGGGTCCCGGTACGCTCGGATCAGGAGCCACGCCGGGTCAGAAACATGGCATCGCCGTAGCTGAAAAAACGGTAGTTCTGCCGGACCGCGTGACGGTAGGCGGCCATTACCTGCTCGAACCCGCCGCAGGCGGACACCAGCATCAGCAGGGTCGATTCCGGCAGGTGGAAGTTGGTGATCATGGCATCGACCACCCGGAAGCGATAACCCGGACGGATAAAGAGTCGGGTATCGCCCCGATAGGGCCGCAGGTCCCCGTCCCGAGCGGCGCTCTCCAGACCACGCACGCTGGTGGTGCCGACGGCGATGACGCGCCCACCGGCCTCCCGCGTGGCCGTCACGGCGGCGCAGACCGCCTGCTCCACCTCCAGCCGTTCGCAGTGCATGACATGTTCCTCGAGCCGTTCCACCCGCACCGGCTGGAAGGTCCCCGCCCCCACATGCAGCGTGAGATGGGCGATCCGTACGCCCCGCTCCGCCAGGCGCGCCAGCATGGGGGCGTCGAAATGCAGCCCGGCGGTGGGCGCGGCGACCGCCCCTTCACGTCGGCCATAGACGGTCTGATAGCGCTCCAGGTCCGACGCCTCGTCGGGACGCCGGATGTAGGGCGGCAGGGGCACATGACCGTGGCGCGCCATCAGATCCTCGAACCCGGCGTCCGGGGAATGCAGACGCAACAGATCACTGTCCCGACCTGCTACCTCGAGCCGCTCACCGCCTGCGAGCAGGATCAGGGTCCCGGCCTTGAGGGTTTTGCTTGCCCGCACCTGGGCTAAAGCCATTCG
Source organism: Candidatus Thiosymbion oneisti (assembly GCF_004359955.1). Classification (NCBI taxonomy): domain Bacteria; kingdom Pseudomonadati; phylum Pseudomonadota; class Gammaproteobacteria; order Chromatiales; family Chromatiaceae; genus Candidatus Thiosymbion; species Candidatus Thiosymbion oneisti. The sequence goes on along the minus strand of NZ_SMSC01000020.1, from coordinate 34,533 downwards.
ATCACTCAGGAGCCGCTCGAGCAGGATCTCGACCCGACCCCCGGAATGCTTGCGGCCGAAGAGCCGCGCCCGCATCACGCGGGTATCGTTGAAGACCAAGAGATCATCCGGGTTCACCAACCGCGGCAGATCGGCGAAGGCCAGATCCCGTACTGCCCCGCTCGGGCCGTCCAGATACAGCAGCCGGCTCGCGCCCCGCTCCGGCAGGGGGCGTTGGGCAATGAGCGATTCAGGGAGATCGAAGTGGAAATCGGAACGCCGCATGGCGTGATACACTCGTCATATATAACGTAGCTACTTCATAGACTATGCTCGAAACCAAATCGAAACCGATGGAAATACTGGAAGATATCACCCTTGCCGATCTGCCTGGAAAACTGCGGCAACTCAAGACTCCCGTGACGGCCCACGTGCGCGTGTTCGTCCAGGAAATCGAGGAGTATCCCAGGAAAACCCGCCCGAGATTCGCCAAAACGCCGGGGCATGGCCTGTGGAAAGATCGGGAGGACCTAGACGACCCCACGGCATTTATCAATGCACGCCGCCTAACCCGCTGTCCGGATGTTTTTTGATACTGATGTCTTGATTTGGGCACTTCGCGGGCATCTAAAAGCCGAAGAGACCATCGTTCTGCCCTTTTCGCCGTAACTACCCCACTTTCTCCGGTCCAAAACAGCTTACAGCTGTGCTGTTGTGCGTTTTCCCCTCTATGTCCCTCCGCTGATATGCGCTTCCCCCGGAGATAAACACGCGTTCGATCTTGCCCCGCCGACCGGAGCGGCTATACTGTGACGCCTCGCCCACAGGCAGCCCCAGCGAGCCCGGATACCCGGGCGGTTCCAAGACTGGGAAGGCCAGGGTTCCTGGTGCGATCCCGCCAGTTCCCTGCCGGGGTGGCGAAATTGGTATACGCAGTAGACTCAAAATCTACCGGTGGCAACACCATGTCGGTTCGAGTCCGACCCTCGGCACCAATCTTTCGTTGATTGCGCGTTCCTATGCTCAAGTCAAGTTGGGGTAACAATCCCAATTTGCGGGTTTGAAATGAACCGCAGAGAACACGGAAGACACAAAGATTCCTCACTTGAGACTTCTCCGGTGGTGTTCTAATTTTGGGTAGTGGTTAAGGTTTAGGCTCTTTATGGATTCCAGACAGTTCTATCCTCCCTCCCCGGCACGACCGTCGCGTATGGTGAGCACCTGTCTGCGTGCAGGGACGCACCGGCAGGCGGCGAACCGGAGCGGTCCGGCGGAAACTTTGGAGTGCGGCGGCGACCTTATCCCGGCATTGGTAGAAACCCATAGTACCTGGTGTAACCGGGGATGCCGGCAGGTACAGTGCAAACCCGCCGCCGCTTTGGATTTAGCGACGTATCCAGCAAGGTGTTGCAGCCAGGGGAAAGCGCCGTCGCTGCGGCGCGCGTGGACCCCGCTGCCCAGGTTCTCGGCAAGCGCCGCTGGTATCTCCCGTCGCTGAGGTTCGATGCGGTCGCGCCGCTTTGCCGGCGCACTCCAAAGCAGTCCGGAATCCATAAAGAGCCTAAAAATTTACCACTACCACTGAATCTACCGGATCGTTTTTCCCATGCTCAACCCGAACCTCGGCGGTTCCGCTTGTTGCCGCCGATGAACGCGAATCAACGCAGATCGGTCGCAATCGGCTCTCGTCATCATCGACGGTTCTTGATTCATTTGCGTTGATTTGCGTGCATTTGCGGATAACTCTTCCGTCCGGACCCAAATTATGAACGACCCCACCCAGATCGCCTGCGACAGCATTCTGGCACTCGCCGGACTGGAGCACCGGGACCTCGACCGTTTGCTCGGAGCGCTCAAGGGCCCGGGCATTGATGCCGCCGATCTCTACTTCCAGTCCAGCCGGTTCCAGTCCTGGGTCCTGGAGGACGGTATCATCAAGGAGGGCAGCTTCAATATCGAGCAGGGAGCGGGGGTGCGCGCCGTAAGCGGCGAAAAGACCGGCTTCGCCTACTCCGATGAGCTCCGGCTCCCGGCCTTGCAGCAGGCTACACAGGCAGCCCGGGCCATCGTCCGGGGCGGTGGCGAGGGGCGGGTCCGCGTAGCCGGCGTGGCGGTTGGACACCGGCTGTACGAGCCTTTGAATCCGGTGGCCAGCCTGCCGGACGACGAGAAAATCGCCTTACTGCACCGCGTGGATCAGGTAGCACGGCGCCTGGACCCGCGGGTCAAGCAGGTGAACACGGGCCTGGTGGCGGTCCAGGATGTGGTCCTGGTAGCCACGGATGACGGCACCCTAGTGGCCGACGTCCGGCCCCTGGTGCGCCTCAATGTCTCCGTAATCGCCGAGGAGGGCGGTCGGCGCGAGCAGGGGTCGTGTGGCGGCGGTGCGCGTCAGGGCCTGGACTACTTTCTCGCCGCGGACCGCTGCGAGGAGTACGCCCGGGATGCGGCCCGGATGGCCCTGACTAACCTTTCGGCCATCGCCGCCCCTGCCGGTTCTATGACCCTGGTGCTCGGTCCCGGCTGGCCCGGCGTGTTGCTGCATGAGGCGGTGGGTCACGGCCTGGAGGGCGACTTCAACCGCAAAGGCACGTCCGCCTTCGCAGGCCGCCTGGGCGAACGGGTTGCCGCGTCCGGCGTAACCGTGGTGGACGACGGCACCCTGCCGGGTCGCCGGGGTTCGTTGAACCTGGATGACGAGGGCACGCCAACGGAAAATACCGTTCTGATCGAAGACGGTATCCTACGCGGCTATATGCAGGACAAGCTCAACGCCCGGCTAATGGGTATGGCCCTGACCGGCAACGGCCGGCGCGAGTCCTATGCCCACCTGCCCCTACCGCGGATGACCAACACCTACATGCTCCCCGGCGATAAGGACCCGCAGGAGATCATCGCCGCGGTGGACCAGGGTCTCTACGCCGCCAACTTCGGGGGTGGCCAGGTGGACATCACCTCCGGCAAGTTCGTCTTCTCTGCCAGCGAGGCCTATCTGATCGAGAACGGCAAGCTCGGAGCCCCGGTCAAGGGTGCCTCTCTGATCGGGAATGGCCCCGATGTGCTGACCCGGGTGACCATGGTAGGCAATGACCTGGAGCTGGACCAGGGGACCGGCACCTGCGGCAAGGAAGGCCAGAACGTACCCGTCGGGGTGGGCCAACCGACCCTGCGTATCGATGGCCTGACGGTCGGTGGAACGAGTGCTTGAGCAACCCTCATTAACCGCGGAGACGCGGAGAATGCAGAGAACAAACAACCGCAAACCCTGCGTCTCTGGAGTTCAAATTTAAAAGTCTTTAGAAAAAGGGGTGGTGTTTCAACTTTGTTGTTTCTGGTGTAAGGGCACCGTGAAAGATCCCAGGGCGGAAACTTTTCAAAGTTCCCTCTACTCGGTAACAACAAAATTAGAACACTACCCTTAAGGCGAATCGCAAGATGAAGCTAGCGGACGCACTGCGTAGCAGGCACTCCTGCCGGGCCTTTCTGGCCCGCGAGGTCGAGAGCGACAAGATCGAACGCATCCTGCGGCTGGCCGCCCAGGCCCCTTCCGGGGGCAATCTCCAGCCCTGGCAGGTCACCGTCGTCAGCGGCCGCACCAAGCAGGCGATCGCGGAAGCGCTGGAGGCCCGATTCCGTGCCGGCATTCGGGGCGAGCCCGACTATCGGTATTATCCGGAGTATTGGACCGAACCCTACACCTCCAGGCGCCTCGCCTGCGGCATGCAGCTCTACTCCGCGCTGGGGATCGAACGCGAAGACAAGGACCGTCGGCGCGAGCAATGGATCGAGAATTACTGCTCCTTCGGCGCGCCGATCGTGCTCTATCTTCATATGGAATCCCACCTGGCGACCGGCGCCTATGTGGATCTCGGCATCTTCCTGCAATCCCTGATGCTTGCCGCCCTCGAGGAGGGACTGGCAACCTGTCCCCAGCAGGCCCTGGCCGAGTACCCCCAAATCGTCAAGCGCAGGCTCGGCATCGGGGATGACTGCATCCTCTTATGCGGAATTGCCCTGGGGTATGAGGATACGAGTGCGCCTATCAACCAGTATCGTACGCCGCGGGCCGAGCTTGCGGAGTTCGTCCGCTATTTCTCCTAGGGGAGATGCCGATCATCGGCCATCCCGCCTAGGGGAGATGCCGATCATCGGCCATCCCGGCTTGAACCAGCGCGGCACCGGAAGTTTGGCGATCTTCGCTCCTCGGGTGGTAGTGGTAAATTTTTAAGGCTCTTTATGGATTCCGGACCGCCAACGATCATGGAAGGGTACCACCAGACGTTTTGGAGTGCGGCGGCAATCTTACCCCGATGCTTACCGGAACCTACGGCCTTGGGCATAAGCGGGGGGTCGGCCAAGTGGCACAGACCCGCCGCCGCTTTGGATTGGGCCGCGCATCCGTCCCCAGCACAGGTGTTGCGGCCAAGGGAAAGCGCCGTCGCCGCGGCACGGGTGAACCTAAGTACCCGAATTCCCGGCCAACGCCGCTGGTATCCCCCGTGGCTGAGGTTCGATGCAGCCGCGCCGCTTTGCCGGCGCACTCCAAAGCAGTCCGGAATCTATAAAGAGCCATTTTTAAATGGTTAGTGTAGAGCGGTTCATTATGCCCCGTTGCTTGATTTGATCCCCTCTCCCCGACCCTCTCCCGGAGGGAGAGGGAGTGCAGCTTGTGGCGTGCCCAACACACTGCTAGTGGCGATGTTTCCATTTAAACCTTAACCACTACCCAAGATGGTTTGAGGCGCTATCCCCTTCTCGACCCAGTCTTCAAGCGCCTCCAAGACATTCAGGTTGTCCTGACTGACACCATTGGCAGCGGGTAGCAGACCACAATGGTCCATACCGGGGATCATAAAGAGCCGCACGTTTTTCTTCAGCGCCGCTTCGCCCCCCATATTCGAGGCCAGTCTTTCATACCAGTCGACCGTTTTGTAAGGGGTAACAATCGCATCCGCCCAACCATGCCACACGATCATCTTACCGCCGGTTGCTATGAACGCCGTCAAATCCGGCTGGTCTGAATTGTAGACTTCGGCCATGGCTTCCAGACGTTTCGGGTCGGTTTCAAAATCGAAATCCAACGGGGAGTAGCTTGCCCCCGGATCATCTTCAAATGCCATATAGGCCCCGAAATCCTTAGCAAAAAGCGGTACCAGCTTGCCGCCGCCTTGCGGCTTACCAGTCAACCACAACCACCAGAATCTTTCCGAACCTTCCGGTATGCCACCTGGATAGAGTTGCTCACCGGCCTTATTCCGTGGGCCTTGGCGCCATTTTTTGATCACATCCAGCTCGGCGTCAGTCAAACAGGTCGCGTCCTCTTGACCGGCCTCACATCTCAGCACGGACAGATCGACAGAGCACCTACGCGGGTCCGCAATGATGCTGTCCTCGGTCCCGTCTTCGGCATCACACTGGCGCATGACTTCATCGCCGATCAACCCGTCCTTGCCCGGTTTCAGAATGGCCTTGCCGTCCTTATCCGTATTCGCTTGTGTGAGCCATGCCATTTTGACGGCAACCAGCCCGGTAGAGTCCATCGCCGGTGCCCCGGAGATGATACCGCTGAACATGTCCGGGTATTTCAAGGCCGCCATATGGGCCAAGCGACCGCCGTTAGAGCAACCTTGAAAATAGCTCTGTTCCGCTTTCTCGTCATAGAAGGCCTCCAGCAACGACATGGCGACACGGTTAGTCTCACCGATGGCACGCCACCCCCAATCTCTTTCTGCCGGAGGGTTGTTATGGGCCCAGGTCGCATCCGTGACACCAAGGCCATGGTGACCGCTGTCGGAGGTCGCCGTAGCATAACCCCTTTCCAATCCCGGCCCCATCGCATTGACGAACCATTTTTTCTTATCCGGACGCTCCAAGACACCGCAGAAACCACCGCAGCCGACTTGATAGAATTTGCCGTTCCACTCGTCAAGCGGCAGCCGAACTCCGATGGAGATCGACGGTAAAGCAATGGCACGTACCTCACAATATTCCGTCAGATTCTCTGAAGTCATGACACGGGCCGAGGTCACATAGGCCCCGTCCATGACATGATTGCGCAAGGCCCGACAATCCTGTGGATCTTGGGCCCATGCCGTCCCCCCTGTCCCACTGGTTAGACCCAGCGCCAGCGTTGCGCCGAAAAAACGGAGTTTCATAGCGTTGCGTTTCATACCGAGGATACTCCTCCGCTAGTTCTGATGATCAGACCCAAGCCACCGTCGCCTAAGAGGCTGTCTAAAAATTAAGATACTGATTTTAGAACATAAAATCTGAAATTTCGCGCTCGTTCCCACGCTCCAGCGTGGGAACGCCGTCTTGTCCGCTCCAGCGGACTCAGCTCCTCTGTGCTGATAGGCGTTGGCTGTTAGCCTATCGAGGCGCCTAATCAACGCTGGAGCGTTAGATCCCTCCTCCGTCGGGACCAGGTCTGCTCCCACGCTGGAGCGTGGGGAGCCAGCCGAAAATCAATGCCAGTAGAAAATCAATGTGTTAGTTTTTAGACAGCCTCTAAGTAGCGCTGCCGCATATTCTACCGGGGATCGCGGTTCTGGTGAGATATGCGGCCTGGAGTGGGAGCCGTTGAACACCTACACCTCGACCTGCCCGTACTTGAGCATTTCGGCCGGGTAACCGCAGATGAACAATCGCCTGCGGCCACCCAGCCATTTTTCAAGGTACTCTAATATATACCCGTCACACGTGAATATTTCGCCGCGATGCACGCCGCTCGCACCCGATAGCCGCGTTGCGACTCGTCGCAATAGGGCCTGGCTATTCCTCCTCGTCGCGCCTTGCTCTCGGGCACGATCAGCACACCTCACTTACCAAAATATTCACGTGCGACGGGTATATAATTGCGTCCTATTTTACATTCCCAAGGGTCGGTAAAATACGGAAACCCGATGCGCCCATCAGCACTCTCCCTAAAAAACAGACTGAAACCACATACTAATAGAGATACGGTTGCAATTCTGGCCTATTTCAATTTTTCACGGAAAAAGGCCAGGGAAATAGCCCTCCAAGAGACATTGAGACACTTAGATCAGCAGGTAGATATCATACTGGTGTGTTATGGTTTACCGACGGATGGTCTGTTGCCTACGGATAATATTCACGTCATTACTATTCAATCGGCCGCTATTGTTTGGCAAAAAGAAAGATTCTATATAGACACTGCATCATTATCGGGGCGATGAAATGCGGGACCACTTCGTTATTTCACTCTCTATCCAAGCACCGCTCGTTGATTCATGCATCACGGGTGAAAGACACCAAATTGTTTCTCGTTCCCACGCGCCGCGTGGGAACGAGAGAAAAGCCCCCCTCCGTGGGCTGTTGCGGTGCGGAAACGGAATAGCGCGATTTCCCGTTTCCTTCATTTCCAATCAGTTGCAGTGGTCGAAAATGGTACTCCATCCCTAAACCGTGTCGGGCGTCACCTTTTACGACACCCTCGAATGACGAGAGGTGGGGTCTGAACCATTACAGGTTGATCGCCTAATGCCCCGGTCACGGAAATATACCCCTCGCCCAGGCGGCGGGTATAGAAAAATTCCATGGATTTTTTTATGCTTAAATCTCTTCCGCACACCCAAGATCTGACCTGTTGTCCTGGTTCCGGCGCACCCGACGCACTCCCTGGCACCCAACAGGTGGTTCTTTCTTGACATGACAAAGATGATAAAAACAGGATGCTAGGCTCGATTGCCTGAGAGTTTTCGTGAACATCGAGCGCACCGCGCCAGCGAGAACAACCCGTAACCACCAGAGGTTAAGAAAATGTCGAACCAACCCATCGATCGGCAAGCAGGGGAGGATTCAGCCGTCCCCCGCTTCACTGAATTTCCAACCACCGGCTACGACGAGTGGCGCGCAGCCGCGGAGGCAGCCCTCAAGGGCGGTTCCTTCGAGAAAAGGCTCATCACCAAAACCCACGAGGGCATCGCGCTGCAGCCCATGTATCGGGCGGAGGATGTGGACGGGCTGCCCCACATGGGTTCGCTGCCGGGCTTCGCCCCCTTTGTGCGCGGCACCCAGGTATTGGGCTACAAGCACGCGCCTTGGGAGGTCAGCCAAGAGCTGGCGAACGCTACCCCGGAATCCTTCAATCAGGCGCTGCGGGCCGATCTCGAGCGGGGACAGACGGCGGTCAATATGCGGTTGGACCTCGCCACCCTGCTAGGAGAAGACGCGGACACCACGGAGTCGGGCCGGGTCGGCAAGGGTGGCTTGTCCATTTCCTGCCTGGGTGATGTGACCGCGGCGCTCACCGGGGTCGATCTGGAGCAGACGCCGATCTTCATCCAAACCGGCGCCTCGGGGCTGCCGCTCCTCGCCATGGTGCTGGCCATGCTCGGGAAGCAGTCGCGCTCCGCAGCCAAGCTGCGGGGCTGTATCGGCGACGATCCCTTGGGAGCGCTGGCGGGTTCAGGCCGGCTGCCGCGTTCTCTGAACGGGGCCTATGAGGACCTGGCGCAGCTCACGCGTTGGGCCGCCGCCAATGCGCCGGGGCTGCGGACGGTTCTGGTCCGCGGCCATCCCTACCATGACGGCGGCGGCAACGCGGTGCAGGAGCTCGCCTTCGCCCTCGCCACCGGAGTCGAATACCTGCGCGAGCTCCAGGCGCGCGGAGTGACCATCGACCAGGCCGCGCCGCGCGTGCTCTTTGCCTTCTCCCTGGGCTCGAACCTCTTTATGGAGATCGCCAAGCTCCGGGCCGCCCGCATGCTGTGGGCCAAGATCGTAGCGGCCTTCGGCGGCGGTGAAGAGGCCCGGAAGATCCACGTGCATGCCCGCACTTCGGGTTGGAACAAGACCCTCTACGATTCCGACGTCAACATGCTGCGCGCCACCACCGAGGCCTTTTCCGGAGTCCTGGGGGGCTGCGATAGCCTGCACATCGGCCCTAAGGACGAGATCGCACGTGTACCCAGCGACTTCAGCCGCCGGGTCGCCCGCAATGCCCATACCGTGCTGCGCGAGGAAGCGGGGCTGACCCGGGCCGTGGATCCGGCGGGGGGCTCCTGGTATGTGGAAAACCTCACCGATACCCTTGCCCGTAAGAGCTGGGACCTGTTCCGCGAAGTGGAGAAGCAGGGCGGCATGGCCAAGGCATTGAGCGCAGGCTTTCCCCAGCAACAGGTAACAGCGGTCTCCGACCAGCGGGCCAAGGCCTACGCCCAACGCCGGGACATCTTCGTGGGCACCAACATGTACCCCAACCCGACCGACGAGCCCCTGACGCCGGAGCCCATCGACCATGTCGCACTCCAGCAAGAGCGCACCAGGGCGCTGAAGGCATCTCGACAATCAACAGACGCCGACGCACGCCGGGACGCCTTGGAAAAGCTGGCGCAGGCAACCCCGGATCGGCGTGTCACCACCGCTGTGGCGGCGGCCGCCGCTGGTGCCACCCTGAACGATCTATGGAAGGCACTGACCACCGGCGAACAATCGGATCCGGTCATAACGCCGGTTGCGATCAAGCGGGGGGCGGAGCCCTTCGAGGATCTGCGGCGACGTTCCGAAGTCTTTGCCGAACGCACCGGGGGGCTGCCCAAGGTGTTCCTCGCCAACCTGGGACCCACTCCTCAACACAAGGCCAGAGCGGACTTCAGCCGCGGTTTCCTGGAGGTAGGCGCCTTTGAGGTCATCGGCAACGAAGGGTTCGGGACCACCGACCAGGCCATCCAGGCGGCCATCGCCTCCGGGGCCGGGGCGGTCGTCATCTGCTCCACGGACAAGACTTATCCCAAGCTGGTGCCGCCCCTGGCCAAGGGCATTAAGGCGACCAAGCCGGACACCCTGGTGCTGGTAGCGGGCTATCCCGCCGACCATGTCGAGGCCTTCAAGGCGGCCGGGGTGGATGACTTCATCCACATCCGAGCCAACTGCTACGAGTTACTGGACAAATTACAGAACCAAATGGGGGTCTAACCATGAGCAAGACACCAGACTTTACCTCCATGGACTATGGCATGGACCATGGCCTGGATTTTCCCAAGCCCAGCTTCGAGGAGTGGAAGGCCGCGGTGGAACAGGCCACCGGAGAAACCCTGGAACACCTGATCGCTCACACCATGGAGCAGATCGACGTCAAACCCCTGTATACCGACGCCGATCTCAAGGGCCTGGGGCACCTGGGCTATGCCGCCGGCATCCCGCCCTACCTGCGGGGGCCCTATCCCACCATGTATGTGACCCGGCCCTGGACCGTGCGCCAGTACGCCGGTTTTTCTACGGCAGAAGAGAGCAACGCCTTTTATCGCCGCAACCTGGCCGCCGGGCAAAAGGGGCTCTCCATCGCCTTCGATCTTGCCACCCACCGCGGCTATGACTCCGACCATGCCCGCGTGACTGGCGACGTAGGCAAGGCCGGGGTCGCCATCGACTCCATCTTGGACATGAAGGTCCTGTTCGACGGCATCCCCCTGGACCAGATGTCGGTCTCCATGACCATGAACGGCGCCGTCCTGCCCTGCATGGCCTTCTACATCGTGGCCGGCGAAGAGCAGGGGGTCGAACACAAGCAGCTCACCGGGACCATCCAGAACGACATCCTCAAGGAGTTCATGGTCCGCAACACCTATATCTACCCGCCCACGCCCTCTATCCGCATCATCGGCGACATCTTCGCCTACACCGCCCAGGAGATGCCCCGCTTCAACAGCATCAGCATCTCCGGCTATCACATGCAGGAGGCGGGCGCTACCGCCGACATCGAGCTCGGCTACACCCTGGCGGACGGCCTGGAATACCTGAGAACAGGCGTCAACGCCGGCATGCCCATCGACACCTTCGCCCCGCGCCTCTCCTTCTTCTGGGCCATCGGCATGAACTACTTCATGGAAGTCGCCAAGATGCGCGCCGGGCGCCTGCTGTGGTCCAAGATCGTCAAGCAATTCGGACCCAAGAACGACAAATCCATGGCCCTGCGCACCCACTCCCAGACCTCCGGCTGGAGCCTCACCGAGCAGGACCCCTACAACAACGTCGCCCGTACCTGCATCGAGGCCATGGCCGCCGCCCTGGGTCACACCCAATCCCTGCACACCAACGCCCTGGACGAGGCCATCGCCCTGCCCACCGATTTCTCGGCCCGGATCGCGCGCAACACCCAGCTCTATCTGCAAGACGAGATCGGCATCTGCAAGGTGGTCGATCCCTGGGCCGGCTCCTACTATGTGGAGGCCCTGACGGACCAGCTGATCAAAAAGGCCTGGGCCCATATCCAAGAGATCGAGGACCTGGGCGGCATGACCAAGGCCATCGACACCGGTCTGCCCAAGATGCGCATCGAAGAAGCCGCCGCCCGCCGCCAGGCCCAGATCGACTCGGGCAAGGAAACCATTGTGGGCCTCAACAAATACCGCCTGGAACAAGAAGACCCGCTGGAGATCCTGGATATCGACAACTCGGCGGTACGCGATTCCCAGATCCAACGGCTCAAGAAGCTGCGCGGAGAGCGTGACGAGGCCAAGATCCGGGCTGCCCTGAACGCCCTGACCCACAGCGCCGAGACGGGCAAAGGGAACCTGCTGGAACTCTCCGTGGAAGCGGCCAGATGCCGCGCCAGCCTGGGCGAGATCTCGGATGCCATGGAAAAGGTCTTCGGCCGCCACAAGGCAGTGATCCGCTCCATCAGCGGCGTCTACGGCAGCGAGTTCGGCGAGAAGGAAGAAGTCGCCACCGTCCGCGAGATGGCCGATACCTTCGAGCAGAAAGAAGGCCGCCGGCCCCGCATCCTGGTCGCCAAGATGGGCCAGGACGGCCACGACCGCGGCGCCAAGGTCATCGCCACCGCCTTCGCCGACCTCGGCTTCGACGTCGACATCGGGGCCCTGTTCCAGACCCCGGAAGAAGTCGCCCGCCAGGCGGTAGAAAACGATGTCCACGTCGTCGGCATGAGCTCCCTGGCGGCGGGCCATAAGACCCTGCTGCCCCAGTTGGTGAAGGCGCTCAAGGAGATGGACCGGGAAGACATCATGGTCGTCATCGGCGGCGTCATCCCCGCCCAGGACTACCAGTACCTCTACGACAGCGGCGCCTCCGCCATCTTCGGTCCGGGGACCGTGGTGCCCATCGCCGCGCAGAAGGTGCTTACCGAGCTCGACCTGCGGCTTGCTGCCTGATATGCTGTGAAAAAAGGAAAATCGCGCCTGTAGGCGCGATTCGATTTTTGAACCGCAAAGGACGCAAAGGGTAGGATGGGTTGCGGCCATTGATGACTGGTCCCAATGGGGCCACGGAATAGGCCGTAGGTTGGGCAAAGCCGCCAGGCTTCGTCCCGACGCAGGGATGCGGAGGGAGCTTGGCGGCGTGCCCAACATTTCCCTGTATACTTTATCCGCAGATTACACAGATTTTCACAGATTACTTTTTCGTTCTTCATCTGTGGGAATCTGCATAATTTGCTGAGAGAAAATCCACCCTAAGGTTATCTAGACCCATGCAAAAATAAACGAGGAATACAAATGGATAAACGACTTGAAAAAGCTCTTGAATCTCTTTCCGTAACATGCAATAAATCTGCATTGCATGTCAGTGATGAATAAACAATAAAAGGACACCCATTTTGTTTGAAATTCTTTCCACTCCGAGCTAAGCTCCTTCCGACCCCAAAACCACAGAGAACCAACCATGACCGCTCCCCGCTCAGCTCTCGTTTCCCTTGAAGATACCCCTTGGTATCACTGTGTGTGCCGCTGCGTGCGCCGTGCCTTCCTGTGTGGGGAGGATCAACTCTCAGGTATGAATTTCGATCACCGCCGTGGCTGGATCGTCGAGCGCATGCAGCAGCTTGCTACTCTGTTCGCCATTGATGTGGCTGCCTACGCGGTGATGAGCAACCACTACCACATCGTGGTGCGTATCGACCGAGAACGGGCCTTGGGGTGGTCGATCGAGGAGGTACTAAGACGCTGGACGGGGCTTTTTACCGGGCCAGTGTTGGTAACACGTTATCTCTCAGCGTCACGAGCGGGGATGACCCAGGCGGAGATCACCAAGGTCGAGGCGCTGGCCGAGGTCTACCGAGGGCGGTTGCACGATTTGTCCTGGTTCATGCGTACCCTCAACGAGCATATCGCCCGCCGGGCCAATGCCGAGGATGGGGTAAAGGGGCGGTTTTGGGAGGGTCGCTTCAAGAGCCAGGCATTGCTCGATGAGAAGGCGTTGTTGGCAGCGATGGCCTATGTGGATCTGAATCCGGTGCGGGCAGGGCTGGCCGAGACGCCGGAGACTTCGGACTATACCTCGATTCAGGAGCGTGTCGTCGGCTTGCCGGAGGAGGTCGGGTCCGATACCGGTTCGCAGGAGACTGCAACCGTTAAAGATCCTGACACAGCACTCGACGGGGAGCGGTTACGACCGGAGGCTGAGACGCAGATCCTACCCCAAGCCCCGCTGATGCCCTTTGATGCCACTGCGCGGACTCCTTGGGCAGTGCCGTTTGCCTTCGAGGACTACCTGGAGCTGGTCGATTGGACGGGCCGCGCATTACGCGCGGATAAGTCTGGATATATCGAGGCGCGAGAGCCCAAGATCCTCGCCCGGCTGGGCATCGATGGGGAGCAGTTTATCGGCTATTCTGAACGTCTTCTCAAGGCGTTCGGAACGGCGGTCGGTGCGCCGGCATCGCTGGTGAATCTTTGCGCGCGGCGTCAGGCCAAGTACCTGCGTGGTATCCAGGTTGCGCGAGCGATGTTTGTAGCCAAACAGGCGGCGTGATAGGGTTGAAAGGGTTTGGCATAAAGGGGTCAGCCCGAGGAAATGGGGTCAGGTCTTGATCCGTCACCCTTGAAGGCACAGGTCAAGACCTGACCCCTTTCCCTGCTTTCCCTTTTTGTAAATAGAAAGATCATTTCCGACATAAAGAGACGTAAGAGGGCTTTGAAATGGAAATTATCATTGTGTTGTTAGCCGTTATGCTCGTCGGATTAATCGCGTATATTTCCTCACAGGCGATGCGCCATTGAATGTCAATGGCCTACGGCCTATGAAAAAAGGGAAAAAAACGGAGAAAAAAGGACCCCCACTTTGTTGCTGGCGGCGAACCACAAAGCCCTGCTGCCCTAGCTGGCGTTAGGGCTTACTGAAGTTGGCTTTAAGACCGCTGAAGGATTTACATATGTCCGATGTTCCCATTCATAGTTTGGAAGCGATAGTAGCTCGCTTACGACAGCAAGCAGAAGAAGAGCTGATGCGTATTACTGTCCATGCGCATCAGGAAATGGTCGAGGAACATATTTCGCTGGACGATGTAGTGAGCGTGCTGCTTCAGGCGACAGTTGTGGAGAACTATCCAGAACACAGAAGAGGTGCCTGCTGTCTTGTCTGCGGTCAAACCCGCACGGGCAGATACTTGCATGTAGTCTGTACAACGGCTCTCGATCTGGCAATAATCATAACTGTATACGAACCCAAACTTCCAAAATGGGTTGATCCTTTTACCAGAGGCCAAAGATAATGAACTGCAGCATCCAAGGATGTCCTGGGCACTACGAGCATCGTCTAATCGTACATACGGTCAAGCGTGGAGAGACAGTACTTATCTTTGAGAATGTACCTGCTGAGGTCTGCGACGTGTGTTCTGATATACTGCTAGCCCCAGATATAATCCGTCATCTTGAGAAACTTATAGAGCAACGTGCGGAGCCGATAAAGCACGCGCCAGTGTATGCCTACGCATAAGCTTTTTCGGCAGTAAGGGAGGATTGAGTCGGTCGTCCTGTTTTGCCTGCCCGCGTAGGTCGGATAAGGCCAGGGATGGCCGCCACTCGACGGAGGTGGCTATTGGCTGCTGGGAAAAGCAGGAAAAGGGGCCAAGTTCAATTTCTGAAGTATATCGATTGCAAATGATAACCATCGAATCGAAATCATGCCTGTATTAAAAGAGTTATCTAAAAAATATGGTTTCAAAATCATTATACCGATTAATGACCATGAGCCCAAACATGTGCATGTCTTCAGAGGAGATGACGATTATGCCAAGATCGAGATTGAAACGTTTAAAGTTATACGTTCTTATCTAAAGAAGAGTGAGCTTAAGCAAGCAATTGAGATCATCAAAGAGAATCAGGATTACTTAACCGACAAGTGGAATGAAATCATAGGGGAATAGTCATGTTCAAATGCAAGAACATCAAATTGGATAATCATCGTCTCCATGTAGAACTGGAAGACGGGAGGATAATATCCACACCGCTGAGTTGGTATCCGGCATTGTTATCTGCAACTGATGAACAACGGAAAAATTACAAATTGATTGGTAGAAGGACTATGGTTGAGTGGGCCGAGCTGGATTTACATCTTGATATAGAGGAAATATTTAGAGTCGAGCGAAAGGAAGAGGCTGCTTGACAAAAAGCGCGTAGATTGGGGTGAGGAACGAACCCCAACATGGTATGTTGGGTTACGGCGCGTGCAACCTCTTCGGCACATACCAACCTAGCAGCACGCGCCTAACCCAACCTATGGTTCAACCGGTGAAGATTCCACTCCATCAATGTTACCGGTAATTGAGAGCATCCGTGCCAGGTCCCTCACTATGCTTAACTCGGTGGCTCAGCTCCCACAACACCACCCGATCTCCGTCCGGGAATACTTCCGCATGGGCGAGACAGATGTCTTGGATCCCGAGGCACGCTGTGAGCTGATAGAAGGCGAGCTCTTCGATATGCCCCCCATCGGTCCCCCACACTCCAGTAAAGTCAAACGCCTCATCCGGTCCTTCTCCCGGATAATCGGTGACCAGGCCATCGTCTCGGCACAAGATCCTATTTTGCTCGGCGATTTCTCGGCCCCCCAACCGGACCTGGCGTTGCTGCGCTGGCGGGAAGACTTCTACGAGCAGGTCCACCCCGGACCGGACGACATCCTGGTGCTGGTCGAGGTAGCGGACAGCACCCTCACCTACGACCGTGACCGCAAGCTCCCCCTCTATGCCCGCTTCGCGATACCGGAGGTCTGGCTCGTCGATGTGGCAGGAAGACAACTGGATGTACACCGGGACCCGGAGAGCGGGAAGTATAAGACGAAGTTTCAGGTGCAGGATCTGTCGTGTGTCGGCATCGCCGCGCTGCCCGACATCGAGCTAAATCTGCGGTCGCTGTTCTGACCGGACGAGCGTGCCTGGTACACAGCAGGATATACCCTTTACCAAGACCGCCCTTGGATAAGCACGGGCATCCGGGAGCAACATGGGGTTCCCGAAATCTTAAACGACATCACTGTTCTGTAGATAATGAATTATGCTCGAATTGAAATGGATACAAGATAAAGTCGGGAAAAGTCAGTATTATCTTTCACGGCATGGCGATCAAGAAAGGAAAAACGACAATCTTGTAATAACAGAAATCGAAGAAGCTATATTAAATGGAAGAATAATAGAAGAGTATAAAGATACCGGACGGGGAGAAAGTTGTTTGGTTGCCGGATTCACTGGCCAGGGAAAACCGATTCATGTAGTGTGTGCTGAAATGGAGGATGATTTGCTCATAGTAACCGTATATGTTCCAACTCCACCGAAATTTAAAACTATCTACGAAAGAGGTTAATTTATGCGAAAAATTTGTCACTTTTGCGGGAACAAGAATTTCAGGCAAGTGAATGTTCAATACACATACACACATGACGATAAATATCTTATTGTTAACGAAGTCCCATGTGAACAATGTGAGTATTGCGGCGAACAATATTTTAAAGCAGATACTATAAAAGCAATTGAACAAGAATTCGATCAAATCTATGTACATGGCAAGAAAACGAAGGAAGAAATTCGTGTTCCAGTAGAACGATTCATCGAGGTTGACGTGCCTAATCAGGTAAGGGCAGGTGATTAACCCACCCTCCCGACCAAAAGGACACCCACTTTATTTGACTTGTTTTCCTCTAAGCTAGATTCCCCTCAACCCAACGCGCAGCCAGGAATCTGACCATGACCGCTCCCCGTTCCGTTCTTGTCTCCCTTGAGGACACCCCTTGGTATCACTGCGTGTGCCGCTGCGTGTGCCGTGCCTTCCTGTACAATGCTATTAAGTTAAGCCTCAGCGGCACCGCTTGTCGTTGGGATGGAAGCCGTGGAGCTTGACGGGCTTGATCTTTCACGGGTAAGAGCAGTCCGGTCGGACGGCTTCGACGCAGGCAGCCATCGCCAGTATTAATGATATGTGCTGTAATAACCGCATGCGTATGTCATATTGACACAGATTCGTATGCCGATTGATGAATACGCGTATAAATCCATACGAGGGGGGAGGGGGGAGATACAAAAATGAGTGTGGTATTAGAGATTCCAGATCAGGTTGCTCATGCGCTTCGATTGCCGGCAAGTGAGCAACAACAGTCGCTCATGACGGAATTAGCGGTTGCGCTGTATGCCCGAGGTATCCTGTCGTTTGGAAAAGCGCGAGAATTAACCTCCTTAAATCGCATCGAATTTGGGCTGTTGTTAGGACGACGTGATATTCCTCGTTGCTATACTGAGCAGGATTTAGAGGATGATATTGCCTATGCCCGTGGTCAGTAACACCTCACCAATCTGGAATCTTGCGAGTATTGAACGCCTTGATTTGTTTCATGAACAATTTTCGGATGTTCGGATTCCACACGATGTGTGGCAGGAATTGCAGGTCGGTCACGAGTATCCTGAAGTGGTGCGAATTCAACGGGCGATTGATGCCAAGTGGATCACCGTTGAGTCACTCTCCAATCCATATCTTCAACAGTCCCTGATGTTGGAGATAACAACAAAAAAAGGACACCCATTTTGTTTATGCGGTGCTTCGAGTTGCCAGCTACCAGTCGGGTGTATCCGACATTTCCCTGTTTCCGGTTGTGCAATAGCCCAACTTCGGATTGAGTATGGGAAAAGCCATGTGGGGTACGGTGAGCCTGCCTGCCGTTTCCCGCCTACTCCCTGTTTGCCTGTGCTGGCGGCTAGGCAGGGTCGGTACAGGCAGGCGTCTCTGAGGACGAGGCAGGCAGGAAACGAACCGCCTTACTGTTCTGTAGACCCTAATGAATTATGCTCGAATTGAAATGGATACAAGATAAAGTCGAGAAAAGTGAGTATTATCTTTCACGGCATGGCGATCAAGAAAGGAAAAACGACAATCTTGAACGAGCGCGCGGGAATCAGTCCGGAGATGGCAATTCGGCTGTCTAAGGCATTTGGTACGTCAGCTGAGAGCTGGCTAAACCAACAATCGCAGTATGATTTGTGGGTCGCAGAAAAGTCTCTGGGCAAAATTAGGTCAAGCGCCTGTCCGCGGCCTAACAAGGCGCTGCAGCCGACGGCCAACCCGCTTCGCAGGCGGTTCGCGGCTAAAAAAGACAAAAGAAAAATTCGATTTGATCGGTCCCCAACGGACCGAGTATGCTCCAGTATCCATACCAAGACGGTGCTTTCCGTCCTCGGCGCAACACGCGCTACGGGTGGGGGGCTAGCCCTTACCCGACCGGGATTTGCACCCGGCAAGAAGCGCCAAGCTTCGCTTGGCGCACTAATCTGCGGATCAAAAAAGTTTCGGCAGACAGACAGATCTGCCGAGACCATGGTTTCGGGAAGCTTTATACGCCCTCGCCCTGAGCCGCCCTCTGCACTCATCCCGTAGCGGGGACCTTCGATTCGGCAGCGGTTTTTTTCTTATCGCCGCCTTTGTCCTGCTTGGTGTCCTGAGACGAGCCCGCATCCTTCTTCTTCTCGCCGTCCTCCTTCTTTTCACCACCTTCGTGTAGGTTCTTCTGCTTTCCACCCTTGAAGTCCGTCTCATACCAGCCGCTGCCCTTGAGCCGAAACCCCGCGGCGGATACCAGCTTCTTCAGTGCCGGTTGCGCACACTCGGGGCAATCTATCAGCGGCGGATCGGTGATCTTCTGCAAGACCTCCAGCTCGTGGTCACACTGCTCGCATCGATATTCGTAGAAAGGCATGTTGCTACCTCGCCAATCACCAGTTGAGAAAACTTGAAGCCAATGGGGCTTGCGGCGGGTGATTTCAACCGATCACAGGTAGAATTCCGTCCGCGAAACAATCCTTTCGGCGGCCCGGGAGAGACCAAATGCAACCCGAGGAAACGCGCACGATCCTGATCACCGGCTGCTCCAGCGGCATCGGTTACGCCTGCGCCCATGGCTTGCGGGAACGAGGCTACCGCGTCTTCGCATCGGCCCGGAAACCAGAGGACGTGGAACGACTGTCCAGCGAGGGTCTGGAGGCGTTGCGCCTGGACCTGGACGATCCGGCCACTATCCGGGATGCGGTCGACCGGGTCCTGTCCCGTACCCAAGGCCAGCTCTACGCTTTATTCAACAATGGTGCCTACACGCAGGTGGGGGCCGTGGAGGATCTGTCGCGCGCGGTGTTGCGCGCCCAGCTGGAGACCAATCTGCTCGGTTGGCATGAGCTTACCTGCCGCCTCATACCCATCATGCGCCACCAGGGCTACGGCCGCATCGTCCAGAACAGCTCCATCCTCGGGTTGACGACTTTGGCCTACCGGGGCGCCTACGTAGCCAGCAAGTTCGCCCTGGAGGGGCTGACGGACACCCTGCGTCTGGAGCTCGCCGGCAGCGGTATCCAGGTCTCTCTGATCGAACCCGGCCCCATCAAGAGCCGGATCCGAGCCAACAGCTATGAGAAGTTCCGCGCCCACATCGATCGAGAGCACAGCCCACACCGGGAGCAATATCGCGCCGTGGAAAAGCGCCTGCTCCGGGAAGGAGCAGTCCAACCCTTTACTCTGCCTCCTCAGGCGGTACTCAAGAAGTTGATCCACGCCTTGGAGAGTCCACGGCCCAAGCCCCGCTACTATGTCACCGTTCCCACCTACCTATTCGGCGGATTGCGCCGAGTGCTGTCCTCCCGGGGGCTCGACCGGGTGCTGAGGTGGATCTCGGATTCCGGTAGTAGATGATCCCGCCACCGGATTGGGGGTGTATGAATTGCCACCAACGACCAGTCGCCGGCTGCCGGCAATGGAGGGTGGGCTCTGCCCACCGACTCACCCGGTTCCGATGAGGCCGGGGGACAGTTTGAACCCTAAGGGGGTAGTGGTAATTTTTTAAATGGTTAGGGTAGAAGGGTTCATTATGCCCCGTTGCTTGATTTGATCCCCTCTCCTCGGCCCTCTCCCGGAGGGAGAGGGGGTGCTGCGTGTGGCGTGCCCAACCCACTGCGAGTGGCGATGTTTCCATTTAAACCATGCTCTGTTGCAGGTCGGCGAGGAGAAAGTCTGGTGTCGCGGCGGTTTACTCAGCGGCATGGAGCTGGTTCTTGGTCTGAGTTCGGAGCTGGTTCAGGGCGGCGATGCGGCGCGCGCAAGCGCGGATGGTCAGAGCCAAGGCAGCGGGGCGTTGCCAGGGGGTAAAGGGCATGCGCAGGGCGAATTGGGCCAGGACGGTGGCATCGACGGCATCGGTCTTGGTACGCGATCAACCAGGTTGCTATCGCCATCGCCCACAGGATTACCGGCCAGTATGCCAGCTTAGGAATCAAATTATCCCGGTAATGGATAATTGATCACGAATCACATTTGTATCCGTTCCATATGAACGGTATACATTCAACCACTTATAGCTCATTGCGGCGACAGCCACCAGTGAAATGAGAACAGACAACAGCCAGAGGTACGGGGTATTGGAACGGAAAAATTCCATGCTGGTTTACGTCCGCGATAGCGTTTGGAAAGAGTAGTATACTGGGCACAGATCCGGATAAGGGTAGCGGCGGTCATGCAGAATGATAAATTTTTTGTCCCCAGAACAGTAGTGAATAGCACGGTAGTAGATCGATGACAAGAGAAGATAAAGAGAGTCTGGGTGTATGTCGTTCGGTAGCCGTCACCTGTATCTCGGAAGTCGGCTGGCATGACACGGACCGAATGCTGGCGGATATCAAAGGTGAGGGTGGTCCTGACGCCAGTCAGTGGGACAAGCCTTGGCAGGCGAGCAATGCCGCAGGCAGCGCCGCCCTCATCGAGGTCGAGCTGCTGACGGGGGCACGGCACAAGTTTCTCCTCGATTGCGGGTGGAACGAGGCCTACATGCAAGGCCGTTTCGAGGCAACCGGCGTTGACGGCATGCTGGCACGGGGCGAGATCGAGTTCCTGTTCCTGTCCCATGAGCACTTGGATCACCTGTGGGGGCTGCAAGCCGTCCTGCGTTACCGTCCGGACCTTCCCCTGCGCGTGCCACCCGGCTTCACCGAGGAGGCGCTGGCGTTTATCCGCGGTGAGCGTTCGGCACCTACCTCCACGGACAGGGTGCCGCCTGTCCGTCATGCCGGTCCCATTCTCATCACTCCCCCGGACGAGCCGACAGTCCTTTACCCCGGCTGTGTGGCGGTGGCCTTCGACCTTCCCATCTTGCTCGGCATCAGAGGCGAACAGTCACTGTATTTCCGGGTTCAAGACCAGGGGACCGTCTGTGTTACCGGTTGTTGCCATCAGACGGTTACCACCCTGGCGGATTACGCCCTTACCCATATCGCGACCGAGTCGACCTTGTACGGTCTTTACGGGGGTCTCCATATTGCCCCCTTTGACCCGTCGCTGTCTCCCGCGCAGGAGCGGATGATCGCCGATCTGGGGCGATTCGGCTTCCGCAAGATCGCCGCCAATCACTGCACCGGCGTGCCGGCGGTGGAGAGGATGATTGCACTCGGCTATCCCGTTGTGCGTGGTTCCGGCCGATACGGCTCCGCGAGCCCGCTGATGCTCGGCAACGGCGACCGTGTCGTCTTCGATTAGGGCTGATTTGGATTAGGGCCTACCTGGACACAAGCGTCCGGTAGAACGCGAGCATGCGGTCGGCGAGGATCGGGGCGGACCAGGTCCGAGCGTAGGCCCGGGCCTGCGCGCCGAGCCTTGTGCGTAGATTGGAATCGGAAAGAAGGCGCACCGTCTTGGAGGCGAAATCGGCCTCGTCATCGGTGGCAATCAGGCATCCCTCACCACCGTCGAGGACCTCTTGGGTACCCATGACGGCAGTAGAGACCACGGGTACGCCCAGGGCCATGGCCTCCAAGAGCACCAGACCCTGGGTCTCGGTGCGGGAGGCAAAGACGAATCCGTCTCCGGCGCGGTAACAGTCCTCCAGATCACCGTCGCGGCTCAGATAGCCCACGAACAGGAGCTGTTCGCGTAGGCCCAGCTCGACGCCCATGGATTCCAATCTGCGGCGTGCCGGCCCCTCGCCGGCGATGACGAGCAGCACATCCGGAATCTCGCGCTTGACCCGCACCAGCATACGCAAGAGAAAGTCCACATTCTTCTCGAAGGCCAAGCGCCCGATGTGAACCAGCACGGGCCGGTCCGCCGGAATTCCGTAACGGTGTCTAAAGCGTGCTCCGTCACCCTGACTGAATTGCTCAAGCTCGATACCGGTGGGAATGACCGTGGCCGGTGTCGTTACCCCGTAGGTCTCGAGTATAGATCGCGTGGCCCGCGACGGGACCACGAGCGCATCCAGGTTGCCGCACTGGGCGGCGGAAATATGCCGCGCCGCCAGGCGCAGCCAGGACGGAGGTAAACAGGTAATGTACTTGTCGACATATTGCTCGAAGAAGGTGTGATAGCTTTCGACTACCGGGACCTTCAGCCGGCGCACCAGTTTCAGCCCCGCGTAATGGGCGATAAAAGGGGTTTGGATATGGAGTAGGTCGTAGTCCTGTGCCGCCAGTCGCGGGGTAAGCGAACGGATTCGGCTCATGCGCAAGAGGCGATCCTCCGTGTCCAGTGGAAGATAGCGCGATGCGATGCGGATGATTTCGAAAGACTCCAACTCATCGCCGGTATGCTCGGCGTGGGGAGGAGCCGCAGAGATAGAGGTACCTTTGCGCAACGCCCAGCTCCTCCCTTGTGCCATTGGGCCATAGTCAGGTGCGATCAGCGTAACCTGGTGCCCCTGCTTCGAAAACTCGGTGGCGAATGTCTGGATCGATGTGGATACGCCGTTAATCCGCGGGAAATAGACGTCGGAGATCATCAGGATGCGCATGGTGGCACCATAATTTTAAGAAAACCGGACTTAGAGACCGGGATCGAACGGTTGGATTCAGATGGCCGCACAGGACGCACGGGTGGAGAGACAATGGAACCTGGGCGTCTCGCCGGCGGGACTTGGCCCAGACGGCCCTATGGATAGGGAGACAACCCTGTAGCTCCGCTGCAGGTTAAGGTAAGAGCAGAATTCCCGCATAGCCCAGCACAAACCCGATGCCCGTAGCCGCCAGGACGTCGCTTGGATAGTGAAGGCCGAGGATAACGCGGGAGCTTGCGACCAAAAGGGTAAAAGGTACCAAAACCCAGGCCAGCTGAGGATAGTAATGCAACGCAACCACAGGGCGAGCGCGTATAAATTTTTAACCACACAGGACCTTAGCGCGGTAGTCGTCATCCCAAGCGGCTCGGCGTCGCTTCTGTGCCAAACGCAAGGAGGAAGGCTCACGCTCAAACAAATTCAGGCCCAGGTGTCGGATCGCGGTCATGATGGCTGGCGCGTTGCCGCTGCGAATGCGGCTGGCATCCTCATGTTACCGACAGCCGCGAGATCACGCTGGCAATACAATCGTGGGAGGGGACGCCGTTCGTAAAGGGGGCAAACTGACGCAGCCACTGCAGCTTTGCCTTGCCGAACTCCTCAATGGCCTCCCAACCGTCGGCACCACGGACGACGGCACAGATCACCAGCAGTCGAATATCCATCAAGCCGTGAAGTTGATGGCGCTCAACCCGCGGATCTTCAAGGCCCAAAAAAAGGTCTTGAAAGCGGCTTGTCAGGGGGAAAACTCCAAAAGTTGTTTCCCCCTACTTTCACCTATCTATTTGTTATTATGCAAATTTATACGCGCTCGCCCTGGAGAGAATACCTGGTCTACCCCTATTCCGGTTTGATAGTGGTTAGTATGGAGGGTTACCGAGAGGATTGCTGATCGATTGTCCGTTCCGTCCGGCCACGGGGCGGTGTTGTGTTTCCTGTTTTCCCTTGCTTTCCCGTTTTCCCGGGTTTTCTTGTCTTCCCCCGCTTTCCCGTTTTCGGTTTTTTTATCTTTTTCCGCTTTCCTGTTTTCCTCGGCTTTTTTGTCTTTCCCCGCTTTCTTGTCTTCCCTCGCTTTCCTGTTTTCCCCGGTTTTCTTGTCTTTCCCTGCTTTTTTGCCTTCCCCGACCGGTAAATCTGCTTGACATTGGTGAGTTTGCGTTCGGCTTTGAGGCAAAGCTGGATTTCCCGGTCCTTGGAACATTTCGCGGCCTTGGTATACCAGTCGCGTGCCTGAAGCAGATCTCGCTTCACGCCGAGACTCATCTTATAGAAGTCACCGAGCCGTAGCTGGGCCTTTTGATGCCCCTGCTCCGCGGCCTTGCGATACCAATAGGCTGCGCGCTCGTAGTCCCGTACCTGGGGGGTTCCTTCCTCGTAATTCCTGCCTAAGGAGAACTGCAGCTCAGGACCACTCGTTTCGGCAATTTTCTCTATCAAGGTACAGGCGGCGAGCAACATCACAACCGCCACTGCTACCCAGACTCGGACGAGCCAAATTAATCCTTGTGCCTGTTTCATGACTATCTCCTCACCTTTCGGCTAGCGGCCTCCCGCGATCTGGGTTCCCCTACGTTGTCACTTCCCGATTCGAGACCGAACGTGCGCACCAATCGGAAGCCGACGGTGTTGAAACGAAAGCTTCGGGGGGCCCCGTCCCGTGCCGCGGATCGTGCCAGCACCGGTGCGTCGAGCCAAGAGCCGCCGCGCAGGACCTGCGGCGCCCCGCCGAAGCGTCCGCTGCAGGTTGCCTGGCTACCGTCGTAGCTGGTTGCGTATGCGGAGCAGGTCCATTCGGCCAGATTGCCCAGCATCTCGCGCAGACCAAATGGATTGGGCGGAAAGGCCCCGGTCGGGGCTGCATAGGTGTGCGTGTCTTCGCAGTCGGCGGTATTGGCGTATCTGCAGCCTGCTTGGGGATTATCGCCCCAGAAACGGCTTGACGTAGTGCCGGCACGCGCCGCGTACTCCCACTCCAGCTCAGTCGGCAGGCGATAGCGGCGACCAGTCTGTTTGGATAACCAGTTTGCATAGGCACTGGCGTCGTTCCAGCTGACGCAGGCAACGGGATGTCGATCCGTGACCTCATACCCCGGATGCTCCCAGGTAAGCTTCCGATCTTCCACCAAGCGTTGCCAATTCTCGTCCGGTTTCTGGCAGGGAAATTCGCTGCCGGCCTCGGATCGGTAACCCGTCTCCTCGATGAACCGCCGATAATGTCCCAAAGTGAGCTCGGTTTCGCCCATGGCGAACGGCTCCGCGACCCGCGCGAGGTGGCGTCGCTCGTCGGAATGGCGGCCCTTCTCTTTCGGCAGAGAGCCCATCTGGAACTCTCCCGCAGGCAGCCAGACCATGATGGGGCCGAAGCCGCCGTTACTCATGGGATCCGAAAAACGCGTTCCAGATATGGGTAGGGGCTCGGGCTCCGGTGGCTGCGTCGGCTTGTCTTTAGGTTGTGTATCATCGGCGACCTTGTCGGCAGTCTCCAGGGGCGGCAGGGTCGTCGTTACATCCGGTGTACCTGAGCCGGAGTCGGGTTCACCCGCATTAAAGTACAGACCAAGACCGGAAACCATGAGGACGACTACCGCCGTGCCGGCTGCGAGCCAGAGGCGTGCACTGCGCCTCCTCGGCTCCTGCGGCGCCGGCTCGCTTGTAACCTGGGGGACCGCGGGGGTAGGTGCAGTCTTCGGTGGCGAGACACAAGTAGGGTCATCGGGGCCGGAAGCGGGTCTGACGACGGTTGCCTCATCCGCTTGGGACGCGTCGGAGGCCGTTGCTACGGATTGCCGCCACTCGGATACGGACCGCGGCCGCTCCTCCGGTTTGACCGCCAGGGCCTGGTCGATTGCGGCCAGGATCGGTTGCGGATAGATGTCCTTGCATTCCTCGGTAGCTGCCCGTTGGTTGCCACCGCGCAGTCGCTCCATGGCACTCAAGGGTTTATGACCCGTCACCGCTTGGTAAAGCACGGCACCGAAGCTGTAGATATCCGTCCATGGGCCCTGATCGCCGACATTATGGTATTGCTCCAGGGCGGCATAGACAGGGGTGTAGGACGATACGATTGAGTGCTCCTGCCCGGGGACCACGCGGCGCGCGGCCCCGAAATCGATCAATACCGGCGTGCCGTCGGCACGGATCAGGATATTCGCCGGCTTGATGTCCCGGTGCAGGATAGCAGCTGCATGGATCCGTTCCAGGCCGTCGAGCAGAGAATAGAAGAGGGTGTCGATCTCTGGGGGAGGCAGCTGGCCCCGTTGCTCGAGAATCTCCGAGAGAGGACGGCCTTGCTCGAAATCCATAAACATATAGGCGGTTCCGTTCGCCTCGCGATAACGGGTTACGCGTACGATGTTCGGATGGCGCTCCGGGCGCGCCAGCTCCCACAGGGTCTTGGCCTCTTGCAGGAAGCGGTCGCGCGCCCAGTTGAAGGTCTCCTCGGTCTGATCGGAGAGGGGCATCACGTGACCATCCGCCCTCCGGTAGGCGAACTCAGGGGGCAGGAATTCCTTGATCACGGCCGTTTCCGGGAAATGGGTGTTTCGGCACTCGTAGACGATACCGAAGCCTCCCGCACCCAGGACCCGGATGATCCGAAACTCCTCGATCATCTCCCCCACCGCCAAAGCATGGGGCATATTCGGCGTTGCCATCTGTGTTTTTCTCGGCTGTAGCTCGTGAGGTGTCGGCGGCACCTGATTGCTTTTCGAGGTCGCGTCCCCAACCACATGCGTTGACTGCCGGTTGCCACTTTAGCGCCGGTTTCACTTCCTTCCAAGGGGGTCGAACAGGGCAAGTGCGTATCAACCTGCCGAGAAACCGTCCTGGCGGATCTATCTGTCTGCCTGCTTGGCGGCAGACAGGTCCTGCTTGCCTTTGCAGATGCTAAAGTTATCCGGACCCTTGTCGGCAGTCTGAAATCCATACGGGATTTTTTACTTTGGCGACAAGAAAAAATCCTCATCGATTTGTGTTAAAATAGAAAGTTAAGTGTCCATAGTTGGCCCCCAGAACCCGCAGGTCCCTTACAGGTCCCTTAATGGATCAAGAACAGCAACAATCCCAGCTCAAGCAACTGATCGCCAAGGGTAAGGAGCAAGGATTCCTGACCTATACCGAAGTCAACGACCATCTGCCGCCCGGCATTGTCGAGCCGGAGCAAATCGAAGATATCGTGCATATGATCAACGACATGGGGATCGTGGTGCACGAGACCACGCCTGCGGAAATCGATCGGACCTTGAGCGATTCCACCGTCTCCGATGACGAGGCTGCCGAAGCCGCCGCGGCGGCGCTGGCATCGGTAGACAACGAGTTTGGGCGAACCACCGACCCGGTGCGCATGTATATGCGGGAGATGGGTACCGTAGAGCTGCTGACCCGTGAGGGCGAACTGCGGATCGCCAAGCGAATCGAAGACGGTCTCAATCAGGTCCTTTCTGCCCTTTCCACCTATCCCCGCACGGTCGAAAAGCTGCTGGACAGCTTTACCCGGGTGGAGGACGGAGAGATTCGCCTCTCCGATGTTATCTCGGGATTCGCCGACGCCGACGATCAGACACCGGCGTCGCCGGCCGCGGCCAAGAACGGCAAAACCGAGTCGGCCACGGACGGTGACGACGAAGCGGCCGCAGTGGATACGGGCCCGGATCTGGAAGAAGTCGCCCGCCGGGTACAGCTGCTGCGCGGCCATTATGCAGTGATGCGTGATTGCCTGGCGCGGTTTGGGCGGGATGACGAACGTACCCGTGCCACCATGCAGGAGGTCTCCAAGGCGTTCCTGCACTTCAAGCTGGTGGCCAACGTCTTCCAGGTGTTGGTGGAGACCTTGCGTTACGCCATTGAGCGGATCCGCACCCAAGAGCGTGTGATCATGGGTCTGGCGGTCGAAGTAGCCGGGATGCCGCGCAAAGTATTCATCGATACCTTTCCGGACCACGAGACCAACCTGGAGTGGATCGACCAGCAGCTTGCCGGCGGTGGGTCCTATGCCGAGCAACTTGCGGCGAACGCCCAGGATATCCGCCGCGCCCAGCGTAGGTTGCAGGACGTGGAAAAGGAGAACATGCTCACCATCGGCGAGATCAAGGACGTCAACCGCAGGATGTCCATCGGAGAGGCCAAGGCCCGACGCGCGAAGAAGGAAATGGTCGAGGCCAACCTGCGCTTGGTCATTTCCATCGCCAAAAAGTACACCAACCGCGGTCTGCAGTTTTTGGATCTGATCCAGGAGGGCAATATCGGCCTCATGAAGGCCGTGGATAAGTTCGAGTACCGCCGCGGCTACAAGTTTTCCACCTACGCCACCTGGTGGATCCGTCAGGCCATCACCCGCTCTATCGCTGACCAGGCGCGGACGATCCGCATCCCGGTACATATGATCGAGACCATCAACAAGCTCAATCGCATTTCCCGTCAGATGGTCCAGGAGATGGGTCGTGAGGCCACGCCTGAGGAGCTCGCCGCGCGGATGGAGATGCCCGAAGACAAGGTGCGCAAGGTCATGAAGATCGCCAAGGAGCCCATTTCCATGGAGACTCCCATCGGCGACGATGAGGACTCCCATCTGGGTGATTTTATCGAAGACGCCGGGGTGATCGCCCCGGTGGAATCTGCCACTGCCGAAGGCCTGCGCGAGGCGACTCAAAACATGTTGGCCAGCCTCACCTCTCGGGAGGCCAAGGTCCTGCGCATGCGTTTCGGCATCGATATGAATACCGACCACACCCTGGAAGAGGTCGGTAAGCAATTCGATGTCACGCGCGAGCGTATTCGTCAGATCGAGGCCAAGGCCCTGCGCAAGCTACGCCATCCGACCCGCTCCGAAAAGCTCAAAAGCTTCCTCGATACGGAGTGAGCGCTACGGGCCGTTAGCTCAGCGGTTAGAGCAGGGGACTCATAATCCCTTGGTCCGGGGTTCAAATCCCTGACGGCCCACCAACTCTCCCTCCGAGAGGATGTCGTAAAAGCCCCTCTCCCGGTCTCTGGTTCCCAGGCAGCGCATAGGAACGAGAAAATGTCGGCGATCCCAGAGGCCGACAGGATGTCGGCGGTCCTAGGGGCCGACAAAGTGTCGGCGGTTCCGGGGACGCTGGGACCGCCGTCTTTCAGACGGCTTACCCACCCAATGACCAGCTGCCGGCAACGGTCAGAGCAGACGCCTTGTGGGCCGCACCGGATAACGCCGGACCGCCGGCAGGTTCGCCCGTGTATACCCAATGGTGGACACCAGCCTGATGCTCTGTGCGGCGCGGAGCAACCAGGTTCCCACGCGCCGCGTGGGAACGTGAAAAACCGCGTCGGGCGTCACCTTTTACGACACTCTCTCCAAGAGAGGGTTGGGGAGAGGGGATCAAAAAGATGAATCTCTCTAGGTTAACACTTATGAATTTACCACCACCGGGCAGTTTTTCGACCTGGATGCGCCGTGAGTGCGCCCTTTCTCGGAGGCGCACAGAAATAACATAGTAGAAACAGAAACTTAGGATCATACAACACGAGATAGGCCATTCCTGTGTTGCCGTTTTTGTCGGATTGAGATTACTCACACCAAGTGTGAATACTTGCAGGTATTCGTAACATGCTATTCTATGATCATGTGGTGTGCCCTGCCGCCGGTTGGTGTTACAACTCAATGCCATGTAAGTTAAGCGTCACCGGTCGACAAACAAGAGGAGAAACGACGAATCACGCGAGTCCTCACGGATCGATTCGCGCGTTTTGTCTTTTCTTTAACTTTTCGGTGGTCGGGCCAGGGGGCGTTCAGACTCGTTTGTATTCTCGACGCCGGGGCACGCTTTTGACCCGACCTGTCACGACAAGCGGCCGGTAGCTAACTTAATGGCGTTGAAAATCGGCCAGGATAATCTAAAGGTAAAGAACGATTCTTCCAATGAACATACACTATGGTTACTGGAAAAAACTTGGAGTAACCAAAGAGCTACTGGAATGCCCCTTCTATAACATAGAGTTTGGTGTCATTTTGCTATCTAGAATTCGGGATCGGATTGAAAAGCCGACCGTTAGAAAAATTGCGTCTATTTACAATCTTCTAGGGGCAAGAAAGGTAACGGACTATGGCGCACGAGTAGGGAGACTATACTACTTACAACCTTGGAGAAAGCGAGGGTGTGCGGTATGAAAAAAGCACTCTTGGTGTCTCTTTCCATATCAGTTCTACTTGGCATGTTTGCCCTCTACGCAGGTATGCAACACAATGCTATGGGTGAATTCTGTCGAGATGACAATTTAGATGTATGCAAAATTGATTACTTATATGCATCTTCTATTTTCTTGTCTTGGGTTGTCGTCTCGTTTCTCGCCCAAATTATAGCTATCTATCTGGTACGCATACTTATTCGGCTTAGTCATTACCTGACATTAGGGTCAAGTCAGACACGCCGATAAGGGACATGGGGTCTCGAGTCCAATGCATCCGGTCAGCAAGAAAGAGGAGAAACTACGAATCACGCGAATCCTCACGGATCGATTCGCGCGATTCGTAGTTTTTTCTTCCGCATCCTGATCGACCACGACACGCGGTCAGCAGCTAACTTAATGGCATTGTGTTACAATTGCCCTGGCCAAGCGGGCCGAAAGCGCGTTCCTGTTATCCAGCCGTGGCGCGGCTGGATTTCCTAATCCTTGAGTTGTGACCAGCAAGCGGAGATGACCATGAGTAAAGACAACTATCGAATTTTGATCCTAGATGATGATTTTTTGTCCAAACATGATTATTAAAAGTATTGCGGCAAGTCTCGGCTCAAGGCGGGTATCCAACGATGAAGTGATCGAGCTGATCAAGGAGCATTCGACTGCATACCAGGGTAACATCAAGCGCGCAACTAGACTTATCAGGAAACTATTAGAAATATCAGGATTGGAAGAACGGCGCTGGTGTGATCGCCATGAACAACCACTCGATCATGTGGCAATGGCGACCAACCAGGCCCTGTCCGAATGCTATCTGACCCCATCTCTTATCGATTTGTTGATTTATGTGGGTATTGGACGAGGCTTTTTGGAACCCGGCAATAGCCACATGATCGCCAATGTACTCGGGTTTCACAAGGCCCAGTGCTTCGACATTACCGATGCTTGCATGAGTTGGGCGCGCGCCCTGCATCTGGTCGATTCCTTGTTCAAATCCGGGGCCTACAAAAATGCCATTATCATCAACGCCGAATTCAACATGATCGAGAATGGCCCCTTGTTCCCAAGGAATTTTGCCCTGAAGAACGAAGAACAGATCTATTATACCTTCCCGTCCTACAGCATCGGTGAAGCGGCGACGGCTACCCTCCTGATACCGAAAGAACCCGAAAATTTCGCGTTTAGTTTCTCGACCCGACCCGACTTGGCGGATCTGTGCACAATTCCCATGAACGGGTATGAGGATTTTTGTCACCCCAATGAATTGATCGGCGCCAACGGCCCGCTTCAATTTACCTCATTCGGTATCGATTTACATAAAAGTGGACAGGATGAATCCATTGCCGTGTATAAGGCAATGGCAAAGAACAAGAAGCAGGTCGATAAAATATTCGTCCATGCCTCATCGAAAAAGGAATGGGACTTGTATGGGCAGGCCATTGGTGTCGCCGACAAGATACACCATATCTATCCCCTGACCGGAAACCTGGTCTCCGCATCCATCCCGGCCGCGATGGTCGACGCCATCAAGTCCGACCATTTAAAGCGGCATGAACGGGTCGCCTTGTGGGTGGGCTCCTCCGGCATGAGCTTCAATGCGACCCATTTCGTGTTTTAAGATCACCTGCATACCAGTGACGAAATCGTATTTTTCGAGGTGCCCCTAAAATGCATCAGCTGATCCATTATCTCAGCCACACCCTGAAGCGAGGCACGCACAGAGCGCGATATAACATCATGTTGGTCGGCATTATCGGATTGATCGGCCACCCGCTTTACTGGGCAATCTGGGTATACCTGCTGCCACAACCCTACGAGAGTCCGTTGCTACGCTTTTCAGGTGCCGCAATTTGTGCCCCATTAGCCATGGTTAAATTCTGGCCCTCGGGACTCAAACGATTTTTACCTGCTTATTGGCATTTCGCAGTTTTATATTGCTTACCTTTCATATTCACCTACCTCATGCTGCAAAATGAATATAGCATGGTGTGGCTGTTATGCTACCTGGTAATGATAGTCATCGTGATACAATTAATACCTGAAGCCGTGTGGTTTGTTGTCGTTTTGGTCGTTGGTTCAGTAGCGGGGGCGACTTTATTTGCTATAGAAGAAGGGCCTATCTTATTTGATGCCTTCAATCTCGAATACATCCCTATATTCTTGTTTATGCTGTTCGTGGGCATGCTTTTTCAACATATGGTACGCAAAGCGATCGCAGACCTAACTCGTGAAAGAGAACAAGGCAAGGTATTTAAGGCTTTATCGGGCAGTATCGCCCATGAGATGCGCAATCCGCTGGGACAGCTCCGCCACAGCCTCAACAACATCCAAAACCAACTGCCGGTCTATCACCCGGAGCGACCGACCGCGGCCCTGGATGAGGCGTCCCTCGAACGCATCTATCAGGGGGTTGGTCACGGCCAGATGGCGGTCAAACGCGGGATCCAGATCATCGATATGATCCTGGACGAGATCCGGGAGCGGCCGATCGATTCCGAGCGCTTCGTCTATCTCTCGGCCGCCCGCACCACCCACAAGGCGCTCGACGAGTATGGCTATGACTCCGCGGGCGAACGCGGGCGGGTCCATTTGGAGGTGCGGGAGGATTTCAGCTTCCGCATCGACGAGACCCTGTATATCTTCGTCCTCTTCAACCTGATGAAGAACGCCCTCTACTATTTCAAGCACCGCAGCGCGGGCGAGATCCGCATCCGGCTGGCATGCGGGGATGCGCATAACCGGGTGTACTTTCGCGACACCGGCCCCGGCATCCCCAAACCGGACCTGGCGCGGCTCTTCGACGGCTTCTTTACCGCCGGCAAGCAGGGTGGGACCGGCCTCGGGCTCGCCTACTGCAAACGGGTGATGCGGGCCTTCGGCGGCGATATCACCTGTGATTCGGTCCTGGGGGAATACACCGAGTTCACCCTCAGCTTTCCGGCGGTGGCAGAGCAGGACCTGGCCGCTGACCAGGCCCGGATCATCGCCGCGGCCCGGCCTGCGTTCCAGGGTAAGCGCCTGCTGGTGGTCGATGACGAGTCCCTCCACCGCGCGGCGGTGCAACAACAGCTGGCGCCCTTGGAGGTGGTGATCGACGAGGCAGCGGACGGTCGCCAGGCCATCGAGCTGGCGCGCACCAACCCCTATGACCTGATCCTCATGGATCTCAACATGCCGGTCATGAACGGCTACGAGGCCGCCGAGCGCCTGCGCCGGGGCGAGGCCCGGGGGGAAACAGGCACCGACGCGGCGGCCATCCCCATCGTCGCCCACACCGCCGAGCCGCCCTACATCGCCCGCGGCAAGACGGAAAAGGTCGGGATGCGGGAGCTGGTCGCCAAGCCCTGCAGCCAGGCCGAGCTGATCCGCGCCCTGCGCCCGGTCCTGGAGGCCGGTCCGAATCCAGGGGCCGGCCTTGCCGACACCGGTGGATTGCCGGTGTTGCTGGTGGACGACTCGGCCCTCAACCGCGACCTGCTGGCACTCAGCCTGAAGGAGAAGGTCGGCCTGGCGGTGGACAAGGCCGTCGACGGGGCCGAGGCCTGGGATCTGCTGCAGGCGCAGGCGTATGCCCTGCTCATTACCGACCTCCGGATGCCGGTGCTGGACGGCCTGGCGCTGACCCGCCGGGTCCGCACCAGCCCCGACGCCCGGCTGCGCCGGCTGCCGATTATCGCCTTTAGCGGTGCCGAAGATGAAGAAGACGCCGCCAAGGCGGCCGGGGTGGATGCCTATCGGCTCAAGACCGACCCCATCGAGGGGCTGCTGGCGACCATCGGCAGGCTGTTGGACCAGACGCCCCAGCCCGCGCCCGACGTGCCCCCGTCACCCGCGGACCACCCGCCGCCACCCGCGTTCGACCTCGGCCCCGCCGCCGCCAGGCTCGGGGTGTCGCCGGCGAAAATGGCGGAGTTCTTCGCGGTCTTCCGGGCCGAATCTCGAGACATCCCGGCCATCCTGCGCCAGGCCCTGAGTGCGGGGGATACGGCTGCTTTGGACGCGCAGGCGCACAAGCTCAAAGGGTCCGCCGCCGCCTTATGCGCCGAACCCGTCCGGGCGGCCGCCGAGGCCCTGGAGAATGCGTGTCGTGACGACCGAACCGAAGCCCTCGAGGACCTGACGACGGACCTGGTCCTGGCCCTCGAGGCCTTGCTCGCGGCCTGAAGCGGGTGGAGACGTAGGGTGAGCTGTGCCCACCGAACACCGGATCGCGCGGTAGCCCAGGTAGGTCGGGTAAGACGCGCCTGCTGCGAAGCTGCTGCCATTAGCCGCGGTGATTGGCGCGCCGTCACCCGACACCGGGTGGCCGGTATGTCGGGTGGCCGGCTCCGGTGGTGAGTTGTTACGAAGCAGGCCGGGACG